>JANQHZ010000248.1 GCA_028282445.1 Candidatus Binatia bacterium
CGGATTGATCAAGCTCAGCTCGCCGCCATGGCGCACGATCGCCATATTGCGACTGATCCGCATGAGCGGGTTCATCGCGATGCTACCGCGAACCATGAAGATATCGACGGCGATCTCCTCAACGGGATCGTGTGGATAGGCAGGGGGGTAGGTCATCGATCTTCACTCGCTCCGACTCGCTTCAATCTCGTCACTCCTGCGAGCCGTTGCAACCGCTCGGACGCAGATCGCCCACCCACCAGCCCGACCGGCGGCAACCGCTCACAGCGGAATTCCCTTCGATCCGCAGCCCTGCGGCGCTACGCTCCCGTAATGATCGAGCAGTTCGCAAACCGCCTCTATACTGCGGAGGGGCCGGTAGTGTCCTTTTTCGGGTTTCCGTATCCGACCCGGATGGCGTTCGCGCCACTGAGCGACGGTAGCGTCTGGGTATGGTCGCCGGTCGCCCTTACCGAGGAGCTCTTTGCTTTCATCGGCGACCTGGGGACGGTCCGGCACATCGTCGCTCCCAACAAGATCCATCACCTGTTTCTCGGCGAGTGGGTGGCGCAATGGCCGGACGCCAAACTGTACGCACCGCCCGGTCTCGCGCGAAGACGAAAAGACCTGAACTTCGACGCCGAGCTCGGCGTCGACCCCGATGCGGCGTGGGCGCCCGAGATCGACCAGGTCATCTTTCGCGGCTCGTTCGCTATGGAGGAGGTCGTCTTCTTTCACCGCGAGTCGCGAACCGCGATCTTCTGCGACCTCATCCAGCGCCACCCGGAAGCGGCGATGACAGGCTGGAGGGGGCGGCTGATGCGATTGGACGGCCTGGTAGGGGATCGCGGCAGCACCCCGCGCGAATGGCGGGCGAGCTTTTTTCGACGCTCCCCGGCACGCAACGCCAGACGGAAGGTTCTGAGCTGGAATCCCGAGCGGCTTCTGATCGCCCACGGCGAGTGCGCCCATCACGGCGCGGGCGATATCATCGAGCGCGCCCTGAGTTGGATCTAGCCCGCAAACGTGCCAGCGAGGCTCTAGTCGAACGGGATCCTCAAAGAATACACGCCGCCGTCGAGCGTCGTCTCGACCGGGAGTCCCGACTTGTGAAAGACGTTGAGCATCGCTTTGTTCTCGGCGAGGACTTCGGCGGTGAAGCCGAGTACTCCCTTCTTGCGCGCAATGTCGATCAGGTGCGAGAGCAACGCCGTGCCTAGCCCGGCACCTTGCCAATCGTCACGCAGGACGAAGGCCGCCTCCGCAAATCCGGTCTCACCGTCGAGATGGTAGCGGCCGACCCCAACGATCTCGCTCTCCCCCTGGGCAGGTTGGGTCTCGACGACGATCGGCATCCGCTTTTCGTAGTCGGCATCGACGTAGTACTGCAGTTTCGCGTGCGGCATCCGGTTGGTCGCGGTCATCCAGCGCTTGTAACGGGCATCCGCCGAGAGCGCGTAGAACAAGTCGCTCATTTTCTGTTCGTCGGTGATCCGAATCGGGCGGAATAGAACCGCACCGAAGCGTGTCTCGACCGGCTTGACGAACTCGGTCGGGTACCTGCCGCCACCCACCACTTGGTCGGCAAACACGTAGTGGCGCGCTTTCGCCGCCCCGAGGAGGCCTTCGCGAAAATCGGGATGCGCGATCGACGCCAGCGAGAGCGCGCGTTCTCGGATCGACTTCCCCTGTAGGTCGGCAATGCCGTACTCGGTAACGACGAAGCGTACGTCTCCCCGCGACGTTACGACCCCCGCGCCGCGATCCAAGGTGGCGACGATTCGACTGAGCGTCCCGCCCTTCGCGGTCGAGCGCAGGGCGATGACCGGTTTCCCGGCCGGGCACATCGAAGCGCCGCGAATGAAATCGACCTGGCCGCCAATCCCGGAGTAGAACCGTTCGCCGATCGAGTCGGCGCACACCTGACCGGTCAAATCGACCTGCAGCGCACTGTTGATGGCCACCATCTCGTGCTGTCGCGCAATCTTGACGGGATCATTGGTGTAGTCCGACGGGTGGAAAGTGAATCCAGGGTTGCGGTCGACGTAGCGATAAACCTTCTGGGAGCCCATCGTGAACGACGAGGTCACCTTATTGGGGTGGATCGACTTGTGACGCCCAGTAATGTTGCCGTTCTCGATCAGATCGATCACGCCGTCCGAAAACATCTCCGTCCAAACGCCGAGATCCTTGTGATTGCGGAGGTTGGAGAGCACGGCGTCCGGCAGTTGCCCAATGCCGAGCTGGAGCGTTGCACCATCGGAGATCAGCGTCGCGACTAGCCGCCCGATCTCGGAAGCGACTTCATCGAGCGGGTCACGCTCCAACTCCGGCAGGGGTCGGTCGACCTCCACCCAGCAGTCGATCTGGTCCATCCGCAAATAGCCTGCTCCGTGTACGACCGGCATCTGCGGATTGACCTCGGCGACAACGAGATGTGCCGATTCGATCGCCGCCAGCACGACGTCTACCGACACGCCGAGGTTGACGTAGCCGTAGCGATCCGGTGGCGACACTTGCACCAGCGCAACGTCGATCGGCAAGCGACGAGAGCGGATCAAGCCGGGAATCTGCGACAGGAAAACCGGCGTATAGTCGGCCCGCCCTTCGTGAACCGCTTCGCGGACGTTGGCCCCGATGAAGAAGGCATTGTGGCGAAATCGATCCTGGCAACTCGGGTCCACATAGGGAGCTGGTCCGAGAGTGAGTAGGTGTACAATCTCGTTGTCCGCAAAGCGATCGGCCTGGGCAACAAGCTCGTCGACCAAGCCCAGCGGCTCAGCCGCGCCCGAGCCCACGAAGATATGTTTCCCCGCCGGGATCGAAGAGATCGCCTCGGATACGCTACGCTTCTTGTCCGCAAACTCTTCCTGCCAGCCCATGAGCCCTCTCCGAAGCCGTGCTCCAGCTTCGGCGCTCCAGCTGCAATGAGCAAGTCCCGTCACCGACCCGTCACCGACCCGTCACCGACCGGATCGCGCAGCGATACGCGCCCCGCGCCGTTCGGCGCGATGGTTGGTCGCCCACTTAGCGCTTGATTTAGCAAAGCCGTTCGATCAATTCTTCCCCGTTGCCGTGCCGCAACCCAACGGTTTCGCTGCGAATCAAGGCGGTTGCCAGGAAGTGGAGCGATGAGCGAGCAGAAGAGACACCATGCATTCCGCGATGACATTCTCGCCGACCACGATGCGGTCGCTCTGGCCAAGCTGATCGAGACTCGCCAGGTCGCCGCGGTCGAAGTCGTCGACGCTTCGATCGCTCGTGCCCACGAGGTTGCGCCGCGGCTTAACGCGATCGAGGCCGAGCGGTTCGAGCACGCCCTTGCCGACGCCGAAGCGGTTACGGACGCCTTCTTCGCGGGAGTCCCGACCTTCATCAAGGACAACACCGCCATCGCCGGAATGACCACCAACCACGGGTCGGCAGCGGTGCGGTCCAGTCCGGCAAAGGAATCGGGGGTCTACGCCAAGCAGTACATGTCGCACGGCTTCGTTTGCCTCGGAAAGAGCTCGCTGCCGGAGTTCGGGCTGAACGCGACCACCGAATACGCCGAGGGCGAGCCGACCCGCAACCCGTGGCACATCGACTACTCGTGCGGAGCGTCGTCGGGCGGTTCGGCGGCGCTGGTCGCCGCCGGCGTCGTCCCGATCGCACACGCCAACGACGGCGGCGGGTCGATCCGCATCCCAGCGGCATGCTGCGGGTTGATCGGACTCAAGCCCAGCCGCGGGCGCCACGTCGTACCCGAGGCGGCGCAGAGCATGCCGATCGACTTGATCAGCGAGGGCGTGGTGACGCGTAGCGTACGCGACACCGCGGCCTTTCACGCCGAAAGCGAGCGCTATTACCAAAATCCGAAACTGCCGCGACTCAACCTGGTCGAAGGACCGGGCAAGAGACGCCTGCGCATCGGGATGGTCATCGACTCGATTACGGGTTCGGCGACCGACGCACCCACTCGGGCTGCCGTCGAGGAGACCGGAAGGTTGCTGGAGAAGCTCGGACACCGCGTCGAGCTCACCCCGATCCCGGTGACTCCCCGCTTTTTGGAGGACTTCCTGCGCTACTGGGGTGCGCTCGCCTTCGCGCTTCACAAGGGTGGCCGCCACGTGGTCGATCCGAGCTTCGACCCCACCCGGCTTGACGGGCTCACCCTCGGGCTCAGCCGGCACTTCTCGCGCAAGTTCTACAACTTGCCCGGTGCGCTGTATCGACTCGCCAAGACGCGCCACGATTCCGCGCGACTCTTCCAGCAGTACGACGCCATGCTGAGCCCGGTGCTCGCCCACACCACTCCCGAGATCGGCCAGCTCAGTCCGACGGTCGAGTACGAGGACCTGATCGAACGACTGACGCGCTACGTGTCCTTCACGCCGCTCGCCAACGTCACCGGCGACCCGGCAATCTCGCTGCCGGTTTCGAATACCGATCTCGGTCTGCCGATCGCCGCCATGATCAGCGCGAAACACGGCGACGAGCGCACCCTGCTCGAGCTCGCCTACGAGATCGAGGGCGAGCGTCCCTGGCGCCGAATCCAGGACGAACACGCATAAGTCGCAAACCCGGACCCCCATCCAGTCCCGGGCGCTTGCAACCGGCCCCTCTGACAGCGGGGTTCGAGCCGCGGGCCAGTTGATCGCGAGGGCGTGCGTCCCGCTTGCTTGCCAAGCCGGTATTTCCCCATACAACCAGGTGATCGCGCCGGGCGAGCAGCGCAGATCGGCATCGCCGCAGCTATTCTGGAACTTTCACCCGAGATCGCCGATTAGAGTAGGTCTGGGAGGAAGGAAGGTCATGAAGAGGATCTCGATCGCAAAGTGGAGCGAGCTCGAGCCGTTGCAACCTGCGTACGCGTTGGTGGCAAACGTCGACCTGGTGCTGGTCCGCTGGCAAGAGCAGGACGAGGTTTCGGTACTGTACGGCCGCTGCGCCCATCGCGGCGCGTTGCTGTCGGACGGACGCGTCGAGGGCGGCAATCTGATCTGCGGCGTCCACAACTGGGACTTCTGTTACAAGACCGGTATCAGCTCCTACGACAACTCGGAGCGACTGCAACGCTTCTCCGCATGGCTCGAGGACGGCGATGTGTGGGTGGACGAGGATGAGATCGCCGCCTGGGAAAAGGACCACCCCCAGCCGTACGACCGCGATGCCTACCTCGGACTGATGTCCGGCGTGCCGGGCACCTCCGACGAGCCGCACTACAAATACATCCAAGAGCTCGCCAAGCACGGTCTCGAGAAGCTCGGCCATCACGGCCGCATGTCGGCGATGGGGGTCGAACGAGACCGCGTGCCCCAGTGGGACGAGCTGCAGATCGTCACGGCGCAACTCCATCGAGTGCCGCTGCTGGACGAAGACGAGGTCGGCTCCGATGTCACCATCGGAACGGCCGCGGCCAAGCCGCTGCACTTGGATCGCCCGTTGTTCGTCTCCGACATGAGCTTCGGCGCGCTCTCGCAAGAAGCGAAGGTCGCGCTGGCGAAAGGAGCGGAGCTCGCTGGAACGGCGATCTGCTCGGGCGAAGGCGGCATGCTCCCCGAGGAGCAGGAAGCCAACTCGCGCTACCTGTACGAGCTCGCCTCCGGACGTTTCGGCTTCTCGATGGAGAAGGTGCAACGGTGTCAGGCGTTCCACTTCAAGTGCGGGCAAGGCGCCAAGACCGGCACCGGCGGCCACCTGCCCAGGCACAAGGTCAGCGGCAAGATCGCCGAGGTGCGCGGGCTCCAAGAAGGCGAGGCCGCAGTCTCGCCGCCTCGTTTTCCGGATTGGACCGAAGTGAGCGACTATCGCGACTTCGCGGTCGAAGTTCGCGATGCAACCGGTGGCATCCCGATCGGCGTCAAGTTGTCGGCTCAGAAGATCGAACGCGACATCGACGCCGCACTTGAGATCGGCGTCGACTACGTCATTCTCGACGGACGGGGCGGCGGCACCGGCGCGGCACCACTGATCTTCAGAGACAACATATCGGTGCCGACGATGCCCGCCCTGGCCCGCGCGCGACGCCATCTCGATCGCAACGGCGCCGAGAACGTCAGCTTGATCATCACCGGAGGCCTGCGCTTACCGGCCGATTTCATCAAGGCGCTCGCCCTCGGGGCGGAAGCGATCGCGTTGTCGAATTCAGCGATCCAGGCAATTGGATGTCTCGGCATGCGCGCTTGCCACACCAACAACTGTCCGGTCGGCATCGCGACCCAGCGCGAGGACCTACGCGCCCGCCTGGTCGTCGACGTCGCCGCCAAGCGGCTCGCCAATTTCTTCACCGCCGCCACCGAGCTGATGAAGGTCATGGCGCGCGCCTGTGGCCATCGGCATCTCGCCGACTTCGAGCTCGACGACCTGACGACGTTCAACCGTGAGATGTCTCACCTCACCGGCGTTGCCTACGGTGGCATCGCACTCGACTAAAGGAAACCGCGCATGGCATCGAAACCCGAAACCGTTTGGCGTAAGGTCCTCGAGCTCGACGAGCTCCCCGAAGGGCAGGTCAAGCCGGTCACCTGTTCCCATCGAACCCTGTGCATGGTCCACCATGACGACACCTTCGCAGCCCTCGACAACCGTTGCCCGCATCAGGGTGGCCCGCTCGGCGAGGGCTCGATCGAGAAGGGCATGCTGCGTTGTCCGTGGCACGGCTGGGACTTCGATCCGCTGACCGGAAGGTCTCCCGGAGGTTACGACGACGGTATCGACACCTTTCCGATCGAAATCCGCGACGACGGCGTCTACGTCGGCTTCCCGCCCGAAGAGGAACACACCCGAACGGTCGGCGATCTGATGATAGAGACGATGGTGAATTGGGGCGTCGTGCGGGTGTTCGGCATGGTCGGACACTCCAACCTCGGCGTCGCCGACGCGTTACGCATTCAAGAAGAAGCAGGCCGGCTGACTTACTACGGCATCCGCCACGAAGGAGCCGCGGCGTTCGCCTGCTCGGCCTACGGCAAGCTGACCGGTCGCCCGGCAGCCTGCCTCGGCATTGCGGGTCCGGGCGCGACCAATCTGCTGACCGGGCTGTGGGACGCCAACGTCGACCGCTCCCCGGTTCTCGCATTGACCGGCCAGGTCGACACCCAGGTACTCGGGCCGGGAGCGTTCCAGGAGATCGACCTGCAGGCGGCTTTCGGCAAGGTCGCGCAGTGGAGCCAAACCGCGCAGCACGACAGCAAGCACGCAGAGCTGGTCAACCTCGCCTGCAAGAGCGCTCTCCTCAACCGCGGGGTATCCCATCTGATCTTCCCGGACGAGGTCCCCAAGGCGGCGGCCGACGAGGACGCTGCAGCCGGTTCCCCGCGCGGTCGGGTGACCGCGCTCGAGATCGCCCCGCCGCAAAGCGCGGTCGCCGACGCCGTCGAGCTACTGGGCAAGTCCGAAAGACCGGTCATGATCGTCGGGCATGGCGCGCGTTTCCAGATGGACGCCGTCATCGCGTTCGCCGAGTCGATCGGGAGTCCGGTCGTCACGACCTTCAAGGGCAAGGGCGCGATTCCTGACTCCCACCCGCTTGCCGGCGGCGTGCTGGGCCGCAGCGGAACGCCGATCGCAAGCTGGCTCATGAACGAATCCGACTGTTTGCTCGTACTCGGAGCCAGTTTCTCGAATCATACCGGAATCACTCCAAAGAAGCCGACGATCCAAGTCGACTTCGACGCCATGACCCTCGGCAAGTTCCACGCCATCGACGTACCGGTCTGGGGCGAGATCGGGGTCACCCTGGCAGCGTTCGCGAGAGCGCTCGACGGCAAGATCCAAACTTCTGACCAAACCGGCGACGTCGCCGAGCGCTGGCGGATCTGGCGCGAGGAGAAGAAGCGTCGAGAGCTCGACGACCGCGGCAACGGCGTGAACTCCGCATCGATCTTCGCGGCCCTCACGCGCAAGGTTCCGCAAGATGCGATCATCGCCGTCGATGTCGGCAACAATACATACTCGTTCGGCCGCTACTTTGAATGTCGCCGCCAGGCGGTGTTGATGTCGGGCTATCTCGGTTCGATCGGATTCTCCTTCCCAGCCGCGATGGGTGCCTGGGCGGCGACCCAGGAAGACGACCCACGCTTCCGTGGCCGCAAGGTCGTCTCGATCTCGGGCGATGGCGGTTTCGGACAGTATCTCGGCGAGCTCACCACCGCGGTGAAGTACGGGATGAACATCACCCACGTGCTGCTCAACAACTGCGAGCTGGGCAAGATCAGCAAGGAGCAACGCGCCGGCAACTGGGACGTCTGGCAGACCTCGCTCCACAACCCCGACTTCGCCGCCTACGCCGCGTTGTGTGGCGCTTTGGGAATCCGAGTCGAGAAATCTGACGAGCTCGACGACGCGCTCGAGCGGGCGCTGGCACACGAAGGACCGTCGCTGGTCGAGATCGTGGCCGACGTCGAGCTGGTTTGAGTGTGGAACCCTTCTCTGTCCTACGGCAGAAGCGTTTAGCCGCGGATGAGCCCCGCCGAAACACGCCGAGGTCTCGCGGTCCTGTGCTGTTGCCTGACCTGCGTCGGGCTGGGACAGGCGGTCGTATTCGCGACCTTGCCCCCGGTCGCTCGCGAGCTCGGCTTGTCGCCGTTCCTGGTCTCGCTCATTTTCGCGACCTCCGCTGTGTTCTGGGTCGTCATGAGCCCGGTCTGGGGGAGACGAAGCGACGTCGTCGGTCGCCGTCCGATCATCCTCACGGGCTTGCTCGGCTTCGCGGCATCCATGCTGCTGTTGCCGGCGACGATCGAAGCGGGGCTGCGCGGATGGTTGTCGCTCTCCTTCGCCTACCCGCTGATGATCGCAGCGCGCTGCATCTTCGGCTTTTTCGGGGCGGGCGCGATGCCGGCGTCACAAGCTTACGTTGCCGACCGTACCACTCGCGACGAGCGAGCTCGCGGAATCGCATTGATCGCTTCCGCTTTCGGCATCGGTCAATCGCTCGGCCCTGCGGTAGCGGGAGTCCTGTCGTTCGTCGGAGTGCTAGCGCCTTTCTACTTCACCGCCGCGGCGGCGACGCTCAGCGCGGCATCGCTCTGGTACCTGCTTCCGGAAGACCAAAAGCCGGACTCACCCGCCGTCGACTCCAGCAAACGCTTGCGCTTCTACGACCGCCGCATCCGTCCGTTCCTGTGGATCGCCGCGGCCATGCAGGCAGTACGCAGCACCACGGCGATCACGCTCGCCTTCTTCCTACAGGATTCGCTCTCCCTCAGCGCCGAGCAAACGGTGCGCTACGCATCTCTCGGATTCGTCGCGATGGCGCTCGCTGGGGTGGTCGCGCAGCTCTTGCTGGTTCAGCGGATTCCAATGACCGCTCTCCAGATGATGCGCGGAGGCCTCGCAGTAGGTGTCGTCGCCCTACTCTGCTTAGTCCTCGGCAGCTCGATGGCCGCGTTCACCAGCGGCCTGGTACTGCTCGGGCTCGCCCTCGGCACGGTTCGCCCCGGCAACAGCGCCGGCGCCTCGCTAGCCGTCGGCGCCGACGAGCAGGGCGCCGCGGCGGGCGTTCTCAACTCGATCGGCGTCATCGGCAACATCGTCGGACCGTTGTTGGGCTCGGCGATCTACGAGATCCGTCCCGTCGCTCCGTACGCGATGAACGCCCTCATCATGGCCGCCGCGTTGGTGTTCGCGCTTTCCGCGAGGTCGCTCCGGCGACTGCACTAACAGCCCGGCTTACTTTTTCAACGGGCTGTTAATCCCGGCGACGAGTCGGCGCGGTCGGTCAGCTGCCGGGACGATGCCGACCGCGAGTCGGCGCCGCGGGCGTCATCAAGACCAGAACTTCTAGATTGGCGGCGCCCGGAAACATGTCGAGAGCCTGCACTTGGCGGACTTCGTAGCCCCCGCTGCGCCATTCTCGCAGACTCCGCGGAATCTGGTCGACATCGCAGAAAATGTGCAGGACCCTCTCCGGTCTGCGGCGGGCAAGCGCCGGCACCACGTTGTCTAACGGACCGTTTCGCGGCGGATCGAGCAAGATGACCTCCGGACCGCTCGGGCGTCGCAGTCTGCTGCTTACGAACTCGCGGTCGATCCGTGCGGCGACGAATTTCACCGGCTTCGGGCTAGGATTGAGGCGCAGGTTCGCCCGCGCCGAACGCACCGAAGGCCCCTCGATTTCGACTCCCACGACCGCTCGGTACGCCGGCGCGAAGAAGTGGCTGAACAGGCCGTAGCCGCAGTAGAGATCGAGGAGGTTCTGGCTCGGATCGGGTGCGAGCAAGGAACGTACGCGGGTCAGCAGCTTGGGAACGATCGACTCGTTGACCTGCGAAAACGAGGTCGGGTGATAGGAGTAGCTTCGTTCCAGGAAGTCGACGCGGATTCGGTCGGAACCCGATATCCTCTTGAACGTCACCGATTCATCGGGGCGACGGCTTTCCAGGAAATAATCCGAACCGGTTGGATCGAGGTAGACGAAGACCCCGTCGACCGGCGCGCCGCCGAGGCGATCGGCCAACAACTTCGCCTTGCGTATCAGTGCGCCGTTCATCTCGTCGACATTGAGGATCAGCACACGTTCCGAGTAGCTGCCGCGAATGATGACGTAGTTCAGGTGTCTGGCGAGCGTAGCGAAGCTTGGCTCGTTCAACTTCGACCGCAACGCCGCATACAAAGCGCCGTGCTCATCGGGCTCGAGAGCCGAACGCAACACCGACCGGTCGCGACCTGCAGCGCGGTCGCTCATCGAGAGCGTTACCAGGCCTCGACGCCATGACACCCGGCGCTTCGACGACGTTCGGTAGCCACGCGAGCGCGGCGAACGCAGGAGCCGCTGAGGATCCCCCGGCAGCTTGCGGTCGCGCCAGAACAAACCCAACGCCTCCCGCTTGATCGCGAGCTCGGACTCGTAGTCGAGATCCGCGAGCGGTTCGTAGTCGCGACGTCCGTCGCGTCCGCCGGAAGGGATCAAAGGTCGCAGCACAGCGGCAAACGAACGATCGCGAAGACCGCCCGACTCGGCACGCGCGCGCGAGCCGCGCGCTGGGCGTCGGCCACGTTTCATCTTCGCCGGTTTCGCGACGACACTCTACGCGTTCCGTTCAACGGGAGGCTGTAGTCGACAAGCAGCCAAGAGAGCGGACGAAGGAGGCACTGCGTCGTCCCAGGCGAAGGCCTCGGCAGCGCGCGCCACCCTGGCGATCGCCTCTCGTTGCGAGGGAAAGAACCGCAGCAGGCGTTCTCGCCGATCGGCCTGGTCGATCGAAAAGTCGACCGAGGGGAGGCCCAAACCGAAGAGCAAAGTCGGAACTGTCGGGAACACGCGCCGCACCACCCGGTGCGTCAGGCGGTGGTGCGGGTGGCGGTACTCCCCCATCCGATTGTGGGTAACGACCAGATCGGGGCTGAGCTCGAGACCGCCCAGATCGGTTGCGACGACATCTTCGTCCAGTGAGCACCGTCGGCGCAGCCAGTCGTCCGGGTCGTCACGATGGCCGAGAAAGTGGATTCGGCCCGGATCGGTGGAGAGGAAGTCCTGCCACGCCAGCAGTTCGTGTCCGCGCTGACAGTCGCGCCGGTGGGTCACGACCACGACTGTCCAATCAAGCGCCGACATGCGCGACTGCAGGCCGCCCGCGAAGATCGCATCGTCGTCCGGATGACTCACTACGAGCAGGCAGGAGGGCACCGGCCCCGGCTATACCGCTGCTGCAGGATTGTCCACCGGCCGGCCATGGCCGTAGCTTGTCGGACAACCAGTTTCGCCCTAGCCTCCCACGGGTGACCGATATGGATATGTTTCGAAAGTATGCTGTGCGCGATGCGATGATCGTCGCCGCCGCGATCCTCGCGTGGTGGACGGTCGCCGGTCTATCCGCCGGCGACGGCCCGGTGGCCGATCTGGCTGGAGTGGTCGCGGGGCTGCTGGTCGGTGCGAGCGCATTCGTTCTGCACGAATGGGGGCACCTACTTGCCGGTTGTTCAGTCGGCGGCATCGCACGCCCCAACACCCATCTCAAGAGCGGATTTCTCTTTAGTTTCGACTCGGAGCGCAACTCACTCGCGCAATTCCTGGTGATGTCGGTGGGCGGATTCGCGGTGACCGGGGTCTTCATCTGGATCGCCTACTACGTACTTCCCACAGGTCTTCTCGCAACCCGCGTCGCGCGAGGGGCGATCGCTTTTCAGGCCTCATTGACGTTGTTTCTCGAGCTTCCGCTGGTCGGGATCGCGCTGGTGAAAGGCGCCACCCCGGCCGAGGCGTCGGTGAAGCTCGGTTCGGCATCCGAACCCGTCGTTCGGACCTGATTTCCGTCGACCAAAAGGTGCAGATGAGCTTTGTGCTCCGCGCTCGGACCTGATACGGTTCGTCCGTCAAATCGGGAAGAACAGTAGCACGGGCAAATTTCGGAACCCTGGTTTCGATCATTTGTATGGGCAGTAAGAGCTCTCCAGGTACAGGCCTTCCC
>JANQHZ010000254.1 GCA_028282445.1 Candidatus Binatia bacterium
TGCTCGGCGTGCCCCTCGGGGTGGCGTTCTTGCTCGCCGCCGGGCGTATTCCGGCTCTTCTCTGGTTCATTCCCTTCTACATGCTGGGCGCGATGTACGTCGGGCCGATGCTGTCGATGTGCCAGAGTCTGGTGCCGCTGCAGATGCGAGCTACCGCGTCGGCGGTATTGTTGTTTGTCCTGAACCTCGTAGGCCTTGGGGCCGGGCCGACGCTGGTGGGATTTCTCAACGATCTCCTGGCGCCAAGCTACGGCGACGAAGCGATTCGCTACTCGCTGCTGGTGGCTACGCTGGGTGGGCTGGCCTCGTCCGGGTTGTTCTTTGCGGCCAGTCGAACGTTGCGAGCCGACCTGACCCGTGCCGGGTCCGGCTCGGCGGACGTAGGTCAGCCGCCCGGTGTCGAATCGAAGGACTGAAGGACCCGATCGAATCTGGTTTTGAACAGTTCCCGAAACTCGGGGTGGGTAAAGACGTACGGCGAGTTTTCTTGAATCCCGCGGACGACGTGTCGCCCGACCTCGATCGGCGGCATGCCTTCGCTGAGGTCGCCGAGCTCTTTCGATGTTCCGCCTGCCCGGGCGAAGCGCTCCGGGCGTATCGCGTCGGCGTTGTCGAGGTTGGTGTGGACCTTGCCCGGGCATAGGATCGATACGCCGACCCCCTTCGGATCGAGCTCGAGCTGGAGCGCCTCGCTGAAACCGATGACGGCGAATTTCGAAGTGCAGTAGGTCGCCAGGTTGGGGTAGGACAGGAACCCTCCGATCGAGGCGGTGTTGACGATGTGTCCGGAGCCGCGGTCGGCGAGTATGCGACCGAAAACCTGACTACCGTGGACGACTCCGAGTAGATTGACCGACATCAGCCATTGCCAGTCGTCCTCGGTCGTTTCCAGCATCGGGCCGCCGACCAGGACGCCGGCGTTGTTGCAGACGATGTCGACGCGGCCCAGCTCGTCGATGGTGCGGGAAGCGAGGGCTTCCACATCTCGCCGCTGCGATACATCGGCGGCAATGGCGATCGATCTACCCCCGTCCGCGCGAATCGCCGCGGCAACCGCCTCGGCGGAGGCGGGGGCGAGATCGCTTACCACCACCTGCACATCCTCGGCGGCAAGCGCTTGGCAGATCCCACTGCCGATGCCGCTTCCGCCTCCCGTTACGACGGCCACCCGTCCTTGCAGCTGCTTCATCATCTTCCCCCAATTTGGCGCTTTGCAATGCGCGGTGCCGCCCTTAGCTCGCGGTCCCGCCCCCATTGCAAGACCCGCCTGATTCTTCAATATTAAACGATCGTTTGTGCCGACCCGAGGCGGTGTTCTCCGCCCTACCAAGCCCGAATAGGATTGTCATGTACCTCGATTTTACCGCCGAGCAGCAGGGGCTGCGTCAGGAAATCCGCGACTATTTCACGGGGCTTCTTACTCCCGACCTGAGGAAGGCTCTGGACGAGGAGTGGGACGAGTGCGGCGGCCCGGTATTTCGCAAGGTTGTCGGCCGCATGGGAGCCGACGGTTGGCTCGGAATCGGTTGGCCGAAGGAGTACGGAGGGCAGGGGCGCACGCCGCTCGAGCAGCTGATTTTCTGGGATGAGGTTTATCACTGCAGAGCGCCGCTCCACATCATTCCGGTGAACACCATCGGGCCGGCTCTGATGCGCTACGGCAGCGAGGAGCAGAAGAAGGAGTTCCTGCCGCCGATCTTGCGCGGCGAGCTCTTCTTCGGCGTCGGGTACACCGAGGCCAGCTCGGGTACCGATCTCGCGTCGCTGCAGACCAAGGCGGTGCGCGACGGCGACGAGTACGTCATCGACGGCCAGAAAATCTACACGACGCACGCCCACGACGCCGACTACATCTGGCTGGCGGCCCGCACCGATCCGGATGCGAAGAAGCACAAAGGACTCTCGATCTTTCTGGTTCCGACCGATTCTCCCGGATTCTCGGTGACGCCGATCTACACCTTGGGCGGGGAGCGTACGAACGCGACCTACTACGAGGGAGTTCGGGTGCCGGCTTCGAATCTGGTCGGCGCGGAGAACCAGGGGTGGCAGCTGATCACCGATCAGCTCAATCACGAGCGGATTACGCTGGCTTGCCCGGGGTTGGCGGACCGGCTGCTCGACGAGGTGTGGGGCTGGGCCATGCGCACCGAGGTGCCGGGTGGCGGCCGCATGATCGACGAGCCCTGGGTGCAGCTCAACCTCGCCCGAGTCTATGCCAAGATGGAGGCTCTCAAGGTGCTGAACTGGCACTCCGCTTGGTCGATCAGCGCGGGCGCGGCCGACATGGCGGAGGCCTCAGCGATCAAGGTGATGGGCACGGAGTTCTTCGTAGAGTGTTACCAGCTGCTGATCGAGATCGTCGGTACCGCGGGAGTGATTCGCGAAGGCGAAGAGGGTGCCGTTTTCGGCGGGGTGCTCGAAAAGGCTGCGCGAACCGCGGCTACCTACACTTTTGGCGGCGGCGTCAACGAGGTGCAGCGAGACATCATCGCAATGGCCGGCCTCGGGATGCCGCGGGCTCGGCGGTAGACGGTCGCGATCGATCGCCAGAGACCGAACGCAAGGCACCAGGGTTGCGAAGATGGGGTGGCGCCTGAGCTGGGGCTGACCGCCAACATCGGAGCGCGCAGAGCGCACGGGGGAATACGACAAGATGGCAAGTAGGGAAGAGCTCGAAAAGGCTCTGCAGAGCTACGTTGGCAAGGAGATCGGGCCCGAGTGGGTTGCCAGCGACCCGGTCAACCAGGCGATGGTGCGCCATTTCTGCGCCGCGGTGGGGGACACCAATCCGGTGTACCTCGACGAGAACGCGGCCGCTGCTTCCGTTCACGACGGGATCGTTGCCCCCCCGACCATGATGGACGCATGGACGATGCCGGGAATGGACGCGGCCTGGGTTCACAGTGAGGGCGAGCCTCAAGACAAGCAGGTCGAGTTACATCGCCTGTTGTCGGACCACGGCTACACTGGTGTCGTCGCTACCAATCAGGAGCAGGAATACGAGCGCTACCTTCGTCCTGGCGATCGGATCACGGCGCGGATCGTGTTCGACTCGATCTCCGAGCAGAAGGCGACACCGCTCGGCATCGGCTACTTCATCACGACGCTCTACACCTTTTCCGATCAGAACGGCGAAAAGGTCGGGTCGATGTCGTTTCGCGTCCTCAAGTACAAACCCGCGCAGCAAGCGCAAGCGGTCGCCGAGGATGGCGGTGCAACCGCTGCAGCCAAGCCACAGCGGATTCGGCCACCGATGGGGCACGACAACTCGTGGTGGTGGGACGCGATCAACGACGGTGAGCTGCGCATTCAAAAGTGCACGTCGTGCGGCACTCTTCGTCATCCACCTCGACCGATGTGCGGCGAATGCCGGTCGCTCGAGTGGGACAGCATCGTCGCCAGTGGCAAAGGGACGCTGCACAGTCACACGGTCCTGCACCATCCAAAGTTCCCAGGTTTCGACTACCCGGTGATCTGCGCACTCGTCGACCTGGAGGAGGGCACTCGCCTGGTGAGCAACGTGGTCGATTGCAACCCCGAGGATCTCGAGATCGGGATGCCATTGCAGGCTTCGATCGAGAAGGTCGACGACGAGATGCAGCTGCCGCTGTTCCGGCCGGTGAGGTAGGGGGCATGGATTTCTCGTTTTCCGACGACCAAGATTCCATTCGCGAGCTGGCGCGCGGCATCCTCGACAAGGAAGTTAGCCACGAGCGCCTCAAGTCGATCGAGGCCGGCGATGTCTGGGTCGACCAGCCGCTGTGGGCGACGCTAGCCGAGGCCGGTCTGCTTGGGATAGCGGTTCCGGAGGATTCGAACGGCATGGGCTTCGGGTTCCAGGAGCTGTGCATTCTCCTCGAGGAGGTGGGCCGCGCGGTCGCTCCGCTACCGGTGTTGCCGAGCTTGGTATTGGCGGCCCTGCCGATCGCTCGTTTCGGCACCGAGGAGCAGAGGCAGTCGTTGCTCAAGCCGATGGTGTCCGGCGAAATCCACCTCACGGCTGCGCTCGTCGACGCCGGGTCCACGGACATCGAGAATCCCGCCACCCGCGCCCGCCGCGAAGGCAACGGTTGGGTCATCGACGGCGTCAAGACTTTTGTTCCGCTGCTGTCTCAATCTCGCCGTGTGATCGTTCCGGCGACGAC
>JANQHZ010000259.1 GCA_028282445.1 Candidatus Binatia bacterium
CTTGCCGGCGACGGCGCGGCACCTACCAACCTCATCCACCTCGACGACGTGTGTCGGGCGCTCGAAGCGAGCTTGGCGCTACCCGCAGACAAAAGCGGGGTCGTTCACGTCTGCGACGGCGACCACAGGACCCGCCGGCAAGCATTCGCTGACCAGGCGCACCGACAGGGGCGCGATCACCCGATCTGGGAGCTGCCGGAAAGCGCGCCGCGCGGCAAGCGCGTTTCGAACCGCAAGCTCAAGGACTTCCTCGGCGTCGAGCTGCTCCACCCGACGCGCAGCCAGGATCCGTAACGCCCCGCGATTCTACTTGACGCGGGGCTCGCGCGGCAGGCCGAGCGCTCGCTCCCCAATGATGTTTCGCTGGATCTGGTTGGTGCCCGCGTAGATGGTGTCGGAGCGCGTGAATAGGTACATGCGCTGCAACTTGGTAAGCTCGTACGGCGCCCCAGCGGCGATCTCGCCGGCGGGTCCAAGTACATCCATCGCAAGCTTGCCGAGGTCGCGGTGCCAGGTCGCCCAGTACAGCTTGGTGATCATCCCTTCGCGGCTGAGCTCGTTGCCGTCGATACTTTTGCTGAGCACGCGAAGCGTGTTGTAGCGCATGATGCGCAATCCCACCCAGGCATCGGCGATGCGTTGACGGATCAACGGATCGTCGGCCGCCCCGTTGTCCTCGGCGATCTTCACAATTTCGGCGAGCTCGTTCTCAAAGTGCAGCTGCTGGCCCAGAGTCGAAGCACCGCGCTCGAAGGCGAGCGTTCCCATCGCAATCTTCCAACCGGCGTTGACCTCGCCCACGATATTCGACGCGTCGGTGCGTGCATCCTCGAAGAAGACCTCGCTGAACTCCGAGTCTCCCGTCATCTGCACGATCGGCCGGATCTCGACGCCGGGCTGTTTCATCGGCACCAACAGATACGAAAGGGATTTGTGGTTCGGCCCGTCGGGGTCGGTGCGACACACCGCGAAAGTCCAGTCCGACCACTGCGCCAGCGACGTCCAAACCTTCTGGCCGTTGAGAATCCACTGATCGCCGTCGAGCACTGCCTTGGTCTGCACGTTGGCCAGGTCCGAGCCGGCGTTCGGTTCCGAATACCCCTGGCACCATAGCTCGTCGCCGTTGAGGATCGGCGGCAAGAAGCGCCTCTTCTGCTCTTCGGTGCCGAAGGCGATCAGGGTCGGCCCCAACAGCGTCTCGCCGATATGCCCGACCCGGCCCGGCCCCCCGGCGCGAGCGTACTCCTCGAAAAAGATGACCTGCTGCATCAGCGACAAGTCGCGACCGCCGTGCTCTTTGGGCCAAGTAACGCAGGTCCAACCGCCCTCGGCCAGGCGCCGCTCCCAAGCCCGCCGCTCCTCGAACATCGAGTGCTCGTCGCCGGGCCCACCGCGCCCCTTCACGGCAGCGAATTCGCCCGTCAGGTTGTCGGCCATCCACTCCGCCACCTCGCGGCGGAACTTCTCATCTTCCTCGGTAAATCGCAGATCCATCGCGGTTTACTTTATCGAATCGCGCGAGCCGATCCCACCGGCCCGCGCCCACCGCCTCCCCCCTCAGCCGCGATTCCGCACCCCGATCAATTTCCCCTGGTCCCACAATATTTGTTGACACAAATAAAACGCTGCGATATCTCCTCGACCATGAAGAGCCCGACACGCGGCGAGGTCCAAACCCCTGTTCTGATCGTCGGAGGAGGCGGCGCCGGCCTGACCGCTTCGATGCTGCTAAGTCAGTTGGGAGTCGAATCGCTGCTGGTAAGCGCTTTGCCGACGACGTCCATTCTCCCAAAAGCCCATGTACTCAACCAACGGGCCATGGAAATTCTCGACGAGGTGGGGGTCGCCGAGAAGGTCTATCGCCGAGGCACCCCATTGGAAAACATGCGGGCGACGGCATGGTACGCCGGCCTGACCGGACCGGATCCGATCTGCGGGCGCAAGATCGGGCAGCTCGACGCCTGGGGCGCCGGCTACACCGACACCGACTGGGTTGCCGCCAGCCCCTGCCCGTCTACGAACTTGCCGCAGATCCGGCTCGAACCGATCCTGAAGGAACACGCCGAAGCGATGGCGCTCGGCGAGATCCGCTTCCACCACGAAGTTGTCGGCCTCGAGCAGAAAGACGATGACGCGGTCGTCGCGACCGTCGTCGACCACGAACGCGGCGAATCGTATGAGGTACGCGCGCGCTACGTTCTCGCTTGCGATGGCGGCCGCACGATCAACCAGCTCATCGGCGTGAACATGGAGGGCCAACGGGCTCTGATGAACGCCGTGTCGATTCACATGAGCGCGGACCTTTCACGCTGGGCGAAGGATCCGGAGGTCCTGATCCGCTGGCTGATCGCCCCGTCGACCGGCGCCTTCGCGGTCCTGGTACCGATGGGTCCGGACCGCTGGGGACCCGACTCGGAAGAGTGGGTGTTTCACCTCAACTACCAACATGAGGACACACGAGCGCTCGACGACACCGAAGTCGAACGCGACATGCGCGACAGCCTTGGCATTGGTGACCACTCGGTCGAGATCCACAAGATCAGCCGCTGGTCGCTCGAAGGTGTCGTGGCCTCGCGCTTCCAGGTAGGTCGCACCTTCGTACTCGGCGACGCGGCCCATCGCCATCCACCGACCGGTGGCCTGGGACTGAACAGCGCGATTCAGGACGCGCACAACCTCTGTTGGAAGATCGCGTCGGTGCTGCAGGGCCAGGCCGGCCCTGCCCTGCTTTCCACCTATGAAGCCGAGCGGCGCCCGGTCGTCGCGCGCAATGTCGAGCGCTCGGTCGAAAACGCGATGAACCAGATGCGCATCATCGAGATCTTGGGCTTGGAGGCGAACGCCTCGAGGCAAGAACGCCTAAAACAGCTTTCCCGGCTGTGGGACGAAAGCAGCGGCAACGCGCAACACCGGCGCGAAGTTCACAGAGCGATCGCGAGCCAATCGATGGAGTTTCGCGAGCACAACATCGAATGTGGTTATACCTACGAATCGGACGCGACCGTGGACGACGGCAGCGTTCGGCCAGAGCCGATCGACCCGATCCACGTCTACGAGCCCAGTACCCGGCCGGGGTGCCCGCTGCCGCACGCGTGGGTGGAGCGGCAAGACGGCGGACGACTCGCCATGAAAGAGCTCGTCCGTCCCGGGCGATTCCTGTTGATTGCCGGAGAGCAAGGGAGCTCCTGGTGTGACGCTGCAGCGAACATCGCCGAACATTCCGGACTGCCGATCGATGCCGTGAAGATCGGGCACCTGGACGGCGACCTTCTCGATCCGCAATGTCACTGGATGCAACAGCGTCAGATCCGACCGGGAGGCGCGATCCTCGTCCGCCCAGACCGCTTCGTGGCCTGGCGTTCGCTCGGCGCCGCGGACGAACCGTTACCCGCTCTGCAATCCGCCATCGACCGAATCCTCGACCGCGCGGCCGTCCAATGAGCAAGCAAGGTCCCGCCCGCATCCGCGAGGCAGAAGTCGATCGTTTGGGGCGGGAGAGCTTCATTCACCTATTCCTGGCCTCGGGTCGTTTCACCGGCGAGGTGGAGAAACTCTGTCGCGAAGAGGATATCGCGATGTCGCACTACGTCGTGTTGTGGTTCCTCAGCCGTCGTCACGACGCGCGCGGCGTCCCGATGGGAGAGGTCGCGGATGGCCATCTCAACCGCGCCTCCGACGCCACCCGTCTGGCCGACCGATTGACCAAGCTGGGCCTGCTGGACCGCTCTCCGTCGCCGTCCGATCGTCGCGTCGTACTCGTGCGTGTAACGCCGCGCGGCAAGAAGGTATTCCTCAGGCTCACCCGACGCATATTGGCGCTCCATCGCGAACAGTGGAAACACCTTGCAATCCACGAGTTGCGCCAGTTGAATCAGCTCCTCGCCAAGGCGCTCTTCGGCCCGGAAGCGACTCGTGATGGACGGCATCC
>JANQHZ010000290.1 GCA_028282445.1 Candidatus Binatia bacterium
CACCGTCAGCAACGACGGCAACAGCGTCTTCGCCGCGGTATTCCACTCCGGCAACCAGACCACCGTACTGTCCGAGGGTTCGGTCTGCGACACGAGCAATTTCAACCTCAACAACGACAACGTTCAACCGGGCTGCACCATACTCGGCACCTCGGTTCCCGGTGGGCTTCCACTGCCGCACGACAACGAAGACGGCGACTTCCGCCCCGAGACCGGATTGATCGTGAAGTACGATCCGGTCAGCGGTGAGTGGCGCGACGAGCTCGATCGCGACTGGAGCAATGCCGTCCGCTTCGATCTGCCCGATCTCGACGTGTTCGAGATCTCCACCACGAGCGGCGCGATCCTCAACGATTTCGCCAGCGTCGGCACGATCAACTTCAACATGGCCACCAACCCGGCCAACGGCCGCGTCTACGTCTCGAACACCGAGGCGATCAACGAAGTTCGCTTCGAGGGACCGGGAACACACGCCACCGGTTTGAAACCGCCCGGCGAACCCACGACCGTCAACGGACATCTACACGAAGCTCGGATCACGGTGCTGAACGGTACGAACGTAATTCCGCGTCACCTCAACACCCACATCGACTACAGCACGGTACCAAGCCCCGCCGGCACCGCCGACGACAGCCTGGCCACACCGACCGATATGGTCGTCTCGAGCGACGGCAACACCCTCTACGTCGCGGCTTTCGGCTCGGGAAAAGTCGGAGTCATCGACACGACGCTCCTCGAAGCCGGCAGCTACACGCCATCGTCGGCCGACCACATCACCGTCGGCGGCGGGCCTTCGGGACTCGTCCTCGACGAGGCCAACCAACGGCTGTACGTCTTCAATCGCTTCGACAACACCATCTCGATCGTCGATACGGTGAGCGAGAGCGAGCTGTCGACGGTCGCGGTCTACAACCCCGAGCCGAGCAATATCGTCGACGGCCGGCCATTCCTCTATGATGCCAATTTGACCTCGAGCAACGGCGAAGCGTCGTGCGCTTCGTGCCACGTCTTCGGCGACTTCGACAGCCTGGCATGGGACCTCGGCAACCCGGACGACGAGCTCACCATCAACAACCTTCCGGTCAACACCGTCGTGCCCGACATCGGCTTCAAAGACTTCCATCCGATGAAGGGACCAATGACGACCCAAACTCTGCGCGGCATGGCCAACCACGGCGCCATGCACTGGCGCGGCGACCGTTCAGTCGGCTTCTTCGGCAACGACCCAACCGACGAGTTCTTGTCGTTCAAGAACTTCATCGTCGCCTTCGAGGGGCTGGTCGGTCGCGACGGCGCGATTACCGAGGCCCAGATGGAGTCGTTCACCAACTTCATCCTCGACGTGTTCATGCCGCCGAATCCGATCCGCAGCCTCGACAACAGCGTTCACTCGATCTCGGTAACGGAAGCGGCCCTGCTGAATTTCTACAATACCGCGACTACCGACTCGGGCGTCGAGACTTGCAACGGTTGTCACCGTCTCGCACCCCAACTCGGCTTCTTCGGTGGAGACGGCGGTCGCAGCTTCGAGAACGAAACCCAGCACTTCAAAGTCGCTCAGCTGCGCAACCTCTACACCAAGATCGGGATGTTCGGCATGATGGCGGTCCCCTTCATCGGCAGCGGCAACAACGGCCACAAGGGCGACCAAATCCGCGGCTTCGGCATGTTGCACGACGGCGCCATCGACACCATCGACCGCTTCCTGACCGCCACCGTCTTCAACCTTACACCGACACAACAACGCGACCTCGAGTCGTTGACGCTCCAGTTCCCCAGCGACCTGGCGCCGATCGTCGGCCAGCAGGTGACCTTAGACGACACCAACGCCGGCACGGTCGGCCCCCGCATCGACCTGCTGCTGGCGCGGGCGGTCGAGTGCTACGACGTCCTCGGTGTCGCCGGCGACACCGAGTGCGATGTCGTCGTCAAGGGAACGCAAGCCGGCGAAGACCGCGGCTGGGTCGGCGAGCTGCAAGGACCTTGCGGCACCGGCCAAACGATTCTCTTCCAGAGCGACCGTGCCGGCGAGGCGACTCTGACCGACGCTCAGCTGCGAGCGATTGCCACCGCCGGCAACCAGCTCACCTACACCTGTGCCCCGCCGGGCTCAGGACAGCGGATGGGCGTCGACCGCGACGAAGACGGATTCTTCGACCAGGACGAAGAGGACGCCGGTAGCGACCCGGCCGATCCATCTTCGGTACCGGGCCCGACCGGCACGACTCTGGTCTCGACCAAGAAGCTGTTGATCAAGGACAAGCTCCCCGACGACGAGTCCAGGCGCAAGATGGTGATTCTCAGTAAAGACGCTGCGGTCGACTTCCCGACGCCGATGAGCAGCGGCGATCCGCGCTGCAATGCCTCGCCAGTCGGAACCGACAAGGTCGTTCTGACCGTCGCCAGCGCGAGCTCCGGCCAGACTCACAGCACCGGCCTGCCTTGCCAAAACTGGACGCTGCTCGGCAACGACGCGAACCCCAGAGGTTATCGGTACAAGGACCGCGAGCTCGACGACGGGACGGTCAAAGTCGCGATCTGGAAGCAGGGCAAGCTGCGGCTCGTCGTCCAGGGCAAGGGAACGTCCAACCTCGACTTCGATCTGATGACGAGCGTCTCGCAGGGAACCGTCGACGTCCTTTTCGACAATCTCGGCGACGGACATTGCATGGCGTGCGGGCCGTTCAACGGCAGGGACGGCAGCGACGGCAAGCGCTTCCTCGGCAAGAACTGCGCGGCGCCCGTGACCTGCGGGCTCTAGCGAGACATCCCGAGGGGGCGCCGCGCAAGCGAGTGGCTCCCCCTCGAAAACCACCGCGACCTCGCAGCGCGGCGCTCCCCTACCCTGGCGTCGACTTGACGCCGGGAATATCCCGTTCAGAATCCCGCCGATGATCGTCCGCCTCGACCAAGTCACGAAGCGATTCGGCGAGCGCACAGCGGTCGATCGCCTGGATCTGGAGATCGAAGCCGGCGCGTGCTTCGGCTTGCTCGGCCCGAACGGCGCCGGCAAGACGACCACCCTGAGGATGATCTACGGCGCCACCGCGCCCACCTCCGGTCGCATCGAAGTCTTCGGGATCGACATCGACCGCGACCCGCGCGCCGTGCGTTCGAGGCTCGGCGTCACCCTGCAGGACAATGTCATGATCGAGGTACTCGACCCGATCGAGAACCTACGGGTCTTCGGACGCTACCACCTGATGCGAGAACCGGAGCTGAGCCGGCGCATCGAGTACCTCGTCGACTTCCTCGAGCTGCGATCACACGCCGACGTCGCCGTGCGCGATCTGTCGGGCGGCTTTCAACGCAGGCTGGCGATCGCCCAGTCGCTGATGAACTCCCCGGAGCTGCTGGTACTCGACGAGCCGACGACAGGACTCGATCCCGCCGTTCGCCTCGCGCTTTGGTCCAAGATTCGCGACCTGCGCGCCGCCGGCACCACCGTATTGCTGACCACGCACTACATGGACGAGGCGCAGCGTCTCTGCGACCGTGTCGCGGTGATGGCGGAAGGACGTATCCTCGCCGACGGCACGCCCGAACAGTTGATCCTCCATCATCTGCATCGCCAAGCGGTCGAGCTCGACTGCAGCCAAGCGGAGGAGGAGCGCTTGCGACCGAACCTTCCGGACGAGGCGATCACGATCCGCGCCGGTGGTCGACTAATTCTGTTTATCGACGACGCCGAGGCGATGCTGCACGATCTCACCGACCTGCCCGCAGACAGCGGTGCCGGACGGACCATCCGCCCGACCAATCTCGAGGACCTTTTCCTGCACCTCACCGGTACAAGCTTGGAGGGCGGCGCATGAGCCTCTCCCTGCCCCATGCAACCGCAGTTTGGCGACGCAACGCCGCCATGTACGCCCGCACGTGGATGTACAACCTGCTGCCGAACTTCTTCGAACCCGTACTCTACCTGGTGGCGATCGGTATCGGCGTCGGGGCGTACGTGTCGCAGATGGCGGGGATGTCGTACGCCGAGTTCCTCGCGCCCGGTCTGGTTTGCGTGGCATCGATGAACGGCGCCAGCTTCGAGGTCACCTACAACGTCTACGTAAGGCTGACCTACGACAAGGCGTACGACGGCATGTTGACCACACCGATCGGCCCCGACGAAGTCCTCATCGGTGAAGTCCTGTGGGCCGTCAGCCGATCGATGATCTACGGCTTCTGCTTCTTCATCGTTCTGGTGCTCTTCGGGCTCGCCCCGATGCCGCACGGACTGCTCGCGCTGTTCGCGATCCCGCTCTCCGGGTTGCTCTTCGCGTCGATCGGAATCGCCTTTACTCTGCGCGTTCCGACCATCGACCTGTTCGCATTCTACTTCACGCTCTTCCTGACCCCGCTCTTCCTCTTCTCCGACGTCTTCTTCCCGCTCGAAGAACGTCTATCCGGCATATGGCTCTGGGTGGCGGAACTGCTCCCACTGCTGCACCCGG
>JANQHZ010000306.1 GCA_028282445.1 Candidatus Binatia bacterium
CCGCTCTACCGCACCCCGATGTTGCCGATTCTCTGCCTGGCGGCCTCGATGCCGGCGGTAGGTCAGGCTCGCGCCGCGGTGCGAGCCTTCGGCGAGCGAATACAGGAGCGCCTGCTGATGTCGAGCGGCGAAAAGCAGTCGGACAAACCGGCCGCCCAGATGCGCCTGGCTCGCGCCGCGATCGAAGTTGGCCAGGCGGAAGAGTCGTTGCGCAAGGCGGTGGCCGACGTAATGTCGCTGCGTGCATCGGCGACGATCGAGGACCGCGCGCGGTGGTCGGCGTCGTTCGCCCATGCGGTCCATCAGAGCAAGCGGGCGATCCAGTCGATCGCCGAGGCGAGCGGGGCGAGCGCGCATTTTCAGAGCCACCCGCTTCAGCGGGCGGTTCGCGACCTCAACACGCTCTCCTGCCACGTCGTCTTCGATCTCGACCATCGTTTCGAGATGTACGGCCGCACCATGGTCGGGCTCGCACCCGGCGGATTTGTCTAGCAGATGGGGTAAAAGGGCCGGCCTCCCGGCCTTCTCATCTCTTCTTCGAGCCGTCGCTCAGCCGTCGCCGCCGGATGGTTCTAGTTCGTCGGTCGCGCCGTCGGCCGCGGCCGACGTCCAGGCCTCGAGGATCTTGTACCCGACCGCGAGGATCACCGCGCCCATGAAGAGACCGATGATCCCGAGTGCAGACGCTCCTCCGATGGCTCCGAGTAGGAGCACGAGCATCGGAATGTCCATCCCGCGACCGAGTAGGATCGGCTTGAGAAAAGAGTCGCTGGCGCTGACTACGATCGCATACACGGCAAAGATCGTCGCAGACACTCCACTGTTGACCGAGAACACCCAAACGATGATGGGGCCGAGCACCAGCAGCGGCGGCAGTTGTACGATCGCGAGAATCAAGATCAGGAACGCCCACAAGCCGGCCGCTGGAACGCCGATCGCGAGCAGGCCGATCGCCGACGCGATCGATTGAATCACCGCTACGCCGAGCACGCCCTTGGCGACGCTGCGCACGGTAGCGATGGACATGTCGACGATGGCGTCGCCGTGCTGCTCGGAGAGATTACGTGCGATCGCACGCGACGTTCGGTAGCCACCATCGGCGCTCAGCAAGAGAGCGCCGGCGATCGCGATCGAGACGATGAACTGCAAGATGCCGATCAGCGAGGATCCGGCAAAGCGCGCAAGGGCTTGGCCGATCGACTGTAGCTGGGGTGCGAACTTATTGAGTGTGTCCTCCAAATTCGCGGCGGCATCGCTCCAGGTTGCGAAGATGCGTTTGCCCACGAGCGGCCAGTCCGCCACCGACCGGTCTGGGGGCGGGATTCGAATCTCACCTGCCAGGATGCTCTTGGCGAACGATTCGACGGCACCGACCGACGACTCCGCCAGCAGCCCGGCCGGCAGCAAGACGACGGCAAGCCCGGCCAGGACGAGGAGCGCTGCCGACAGCTTTTCGCGCCCGCCGAGTTTCTCGCTGATCGCGAGATGGGAAGGGTAGAGCCCGATGGCGATGACCGAAGCCCACAGCACCATGCTCAGGAAAGGCGATAAGACCTGAAAGCAGGCGACGACGATGATGGTCAGCGCAGCGATCTTGACCGCTGCGGTCATCAGGTTCTCTTGAAGCGCTTTGTCGATGTTGCTCACCTGCACCTCCGTAGGGGAAGGACGTTGCGGCGACCTGCCGTGCACAGCGGGCGCGAAGCTGGTAGCGACGCAGTCGGTCGTGGCTTCGGCCCGGGTGGAAATACCGACCGATTCACGGTGGCGCCACACCATCTCTTGCGGCGTTTCGATCCGCAACCACCTCGGGTTGCGGTTGACCGCGTTGGGACTTGCCACTATCGGCTATGGGGATGTGGATTGCGCGCTCGCCCGGTATCGGACTCGCGATCGTTGTGGCGACGCTGTTCGGCTGCACCGATCCAACGCCCAAGCAGGGCGCCGCTCGCCGACGCTCCGTCCGCCAGCCGCCGGTCGAGCTGCCAACGGTCGAGTTGGTCGCCAGCAGCGCCGAAAGCTCGCAGGATGTCCCGCTGCGCGAGTTTCACCGGTTGGTGTCCCAGATCCAGGCGGATGCACGGCAGATCGGGGTGCCGGGAAGCCTCACCTACCGGATCGGGGACGTGCCGGAGAATGCCGCCCTCAGCTTCGGCTATGCGGTGACGGGATTGCGGGATCCGCGGGCGTCCGTCGGCGTATCGGTGACCGTCAGCGGCGGCGAGGGCGAGGAGGAGGAGGTTGCGCTCGAGACGACGCTCTCGAACTTCGCCAGCCGACCGAGGCTCGAAGTGGCGGCGGTTGCGACCACGCCGCGGGGATCCGACCCGGAGAGACTCTCCGACGGTGAATACGGGCTCGTGTGGAAAGCGGACGGCGAGCAGGCGCCGCGCATCGATATCGAGCTGGCACGCCCCTCCGAAGTCACGGCGTTTTCGATCGGGGGCAATGCGGTGGGTGCCGCCCGCGGCGGGATTCCGATCGCCATGCGGGTGGCGCTCAGCAGCGACGGCCGCAGCTTCGGCGCGCCGCTGCGTATCGACCATATCCCGCGGTCGCGACATCAATGGCATCTGCTGCCTGGCGAATCGGTGCGAGCGCTGCGTATCTGGATCGACGAAACCCACAATGGCCAACCGGTTGCGCTCGACGAGATCTTGCTGACCGACGAAGTCGACCGGCGCGCCCTGGCGAATCGGCTTGGCCTATGGAACCGCAGCTCGATCGATCTGGCCCGGTTCCAAGGACGGAGCGTCGAGGTGAGCTTCCGTTTCGAAGAAGGTCGATCGCCGCTGCCGGAAGAGGGTGTCACCGCCATCGTGAGCGGTCCGCGGGTCGACCTGAAACGAAGAAGCGGCGAGCTGAACGTGGTTCTGGTCTCGGTGGATACGGTGCGAGCCGATCGACTGAGCGCGTACGGATATCAACGCCCGACGACGCCGTTTCTCAACCAACTGGTCGAGCAACCCGGCGCGGTGCGATTTGACAACGTGCGCAGTACATCGACCTGGACGCCCCCGTCGCATCTCGCGATGATGGTGGGCCGCACGCCGCTGCAGCTCAACGTCCACGCCACGCGTTCGAGGATGCTCAAGTGGCGACGGGGGCGCGGCGGGCTGACGCCGCTCCACCCGTCCGTCCCGACTCTTGCCTCGATCCTCCGCGCCCGAGGTTACAAAACGGTCGCGTTTTCCTCGGCCGGGGGAACGGTCGGAGAGTTCGGCCTGCGCAATGGGTTCGACGTTTACGACCAGCCATGGAACCTGTTACCCGGGCGGCCGCTCGACTACTTCAGCGAGCTGGTCTCCAAGACGGCGCGCATTGGAGATTGGATCGAGGCCAACCGCGACCGTAAGTTCTTCCTCTTTCTCCACACCTACGTCGCGCACGCTCCGTACAAGAAGACCGATTTCGTAGGTTGCGAGGATTCCGACGAGACGGCCGAGACTTGTCGTCGCTATCTGGCGAAGCTCCACCGCGCCGACAACCGATTGAGGCGAGGAGGGGAATGGGGAAACCGGGGCGAAGGCTATCGCGAGGCCGGGGTTCTCGACGCCAAGACGATGAGCGACCTCTACGATAGCGGCCTACAGCTGATGGACGAGTTCCTGAAGGGGATCGTCGAAAGCTTAGACAGGCTGGACCTTCGCAAGGACACCCTGGTGGTGATCACCAGCGATCACGGCGAGCCGTTCGCGGAGCATGACAATAATCACTTTAAGGGCGAGCACGGATACAGTTGGTATGACGAGTACCTGCGCATTCCACTGATCCTGCTCGTCCCCGGGCTCGACGCCCCGATCCAGTCGGACGTGCCGGCGAGCCTCGTCGACGTCGCGCCGACGGTTCTCGACTTGGTTGGCGTAGACTCGAGTGTCGGCTTCGAAGGGCGAACCCTGGTGCCGGCGATCGACGGTGGGGGCGAGGATCTCG
>JANQHZ010000329.1 GCA_028282445.1 Candidatus Binatia bacterium
CGCGTCGGTGCTGGCGGCGGACGGTGAATCCGAGTCTGCGATCGAACAGCTGCGCGAGGCTTTGCGGCTGCGGCCGGGCTTTCCGGAGGCTGCGGCCGACCTCGGGGTGTTGCTGGTGCGAACGAACCGGCCCGGAGAGGCGATTCCATGGCTCGATATCGCCGCGGAACGGGTGGATTTGCGTCCGCGCGCGACGCTGATGAGAGGGGTCGCGCGACTGCGACTTGGAGACGCGGCCGGCGCGATCGAGGATTTTCAGGCCACGGTCGTCCTCGATCCCAGCCTTGACGCCGACGCCCGCTTCTACGAGGGGGTCGCGGAGATGCGCAACGGGCGCGAAGACGTCGCCCGCGGCCATTTCGAGTGGGTGGTAGCCAACCGCCCCGATTCGCCTTTCGCTGCCGAGGCGCAGAGGTTCCTGACCGACGGCGGGAGCGTTCGTGACCGCCCGTGGGTCATCTACGCATCGCTCGGGGTCGACTACGACAGCAACGTAACGCTCGAAACCGATCAGCAGAGGGACCGTTCGGACCAGACGCTTCCCGACAACGAGGACGCCAGTTTCAACATTCGGCTCGGCGGTCGCTATCGCCTGTGGGGCAACGAGGATACCGCGCTCACCTTTGGGTACGAGTTCTTCCAGCGGCTGTACACGGACTTGAGCGAGTACAATTTGCAGGGGCACCGCCCCAGCCTCCGCCTGACCCATCGCTGGCAGGACCTTCGCTTGGGCTTGGCGGTCGACTACGACTACTTCCTGATCGAGGAGTTCAGCTACCTGCAGCGCGCGACCGCAACTCCTTGGGTGGCGTTGCTGCTCGGCGATTGGGGGCGTTCCGAGCTCTCGTACAGGGTTCGATGGAACGGTTTTTTCCGGAACCCGCCCGGCGGTGGCGCGGTCGTCGATCCCGATGCCGAGCTCGCCGACGACGTACTGGACTCGGTCTCGCACAGGCCGATTCTCAGGCAGTATTTTTATCTCGACGGACCCGGTCGCTACGTTTCCGTCGCCTACCTCTTCGAGTACGTCGACCCGGTCGGTGGCGGCGAGTCGCGGTTCGAATACAGCAGCAATGGAGTCGAGGTCGGAGTCGGCTGGCTGCTGCCATGGCGTGTTTCGTCGCGCGCGACGTACACATACCGCTACGAGGACTACGAAGAAGACGGACGCGTCGACGAGCCGCACGAGGTCGTCGTCGGATTCCGCCGGCCGATCACGCGCAATCTTTCGGCGCTGGTCGCGTATCGTGGCATGTTTCAGGAGTCGAATCAGTTCGAATACGACCGCCACATCGCGTCTTTGGCCTTCGAGCTCGTCTTCTAATCGGTGAGGTAGTTTGATGATACGATCAGTCAGACGATTCTTGGCGATCTCCATGGTGGCGCTTTCACTGCCGGGGGCGCTCTTCGCTCAAGAGGTCGGGAAAGTCGCCGCGATCGTCGAGCATGTCGAGGTTCGCCGCGCGGGCGTGTGGCAGGATCTCGAGCTCGGCGGCGCCGTTTCGATGGGAGACGCGGTGCGCACCGACGCCGAGGGTAGGGTGCGACTGGTCTTCTCGGACGGCAGCGTCGTGGTGGTCAGTCCGAGATCGGAGGTCGTGATCGACAAAGCGGTGTACAACCCTGCCGAGGGCGATGCGTCGTCCGTTTTTGACCTGCTGAAGGGCAAGATCCGCGCTGTCGTCAGCGACTACTACGAAACCACCGGAACCTTCGAGGTGCAGACTCCCAACTCGATTTCGGGCGTGCGTGGTACCGACTTCGTAGTCGTGCACGATCCGACGCTGGGGCTCAGCGAGGTCGTGGGCGTCAGCGGCCGCGTCGAGGTGACCGGGCTTGCCGTCCCGGATGAGTCCGTCGAAGTCACTGCACGGACGATTACGCGCATCGAGGTGGGGCAGGCTCCGACCGAACCGACGACGCTCAGCGAGGAGCGCTTCCGCTACTACCTCGAGGACCTCGAGTTTATCGGCCAGGATGCGCCGGAGAGTGTCTTGTTCAACCAACCCGCTCTGATCGACAATTCGGTTCCCGAGCCCGACCGAGCGCCAAGCTCCGATCCGGCGGCGGAAGCCCAGTTGGACCTCGACCGAATCCCAATCGAGATCGAAGAGACGATTCCGAATGCGGCCGGCGTCGCGGGGCAACCCGCGGACGCCGTCGACTCCGGCGACCTAGGCATTCGCTTCTAGATCGCCGAGGGGTCGTGGTGGCGTGGGCGGTGACATCGAGCGGTGCTTGAGCGACTGGAATCGCCGATGATCGTCGTTCGATCACGCGGGACGGCGTGATGTTTCGCGGCAACTGGGGGCCGGTGCGTAGCGCCGTGTTGATTGGCGGATTTGTCGCCGTTCTGCGCTTCTCGGGATGCCCCTTCATCGACTTGGTGGACGCGCGCGCCGTCGATTTTCGATTCCTCCAACGCGGCCCGATGGCAGCGTCCGAACAGGTCGCGATCGTTGCCATCGACGATCGCAGCATCGAGGAGGTTGGGCGGTGGCCATGGCCGCGCCCGACCCAGGCCCAATTGCTCCGCGTGATCAGCTCTGGCGACCCGTCGGTGGTGGCTTTCGATATCGTGCAGTCGGAGTCGACGGCGCCGATCGATCCGGGAGCGGTGATCGCGCGCCTGGACGGGCTCGGCGGCGATACGGTGGCGATGGTCCAGCGCGCTCTGGCCTCGCAGTCCCAGCCCGATACGCATCTATCGGAAGCGCTGCGCGAATCCGGCCGATCGATCCTCGGCTACTACGTCGATTTTCAGACCGACGATGAAACCTCGTCTCCATCGCCCGCGGTCGACACCTTTTCCTTGGTGCGCCAGTCGGGGCAGAAGCTCTCCAGCCGAGTGCCGACGGCGACCCGAGCGGTGACCAACCTGCCGGCGTTGCGCGAGGCGGCGTATGGTCAGGGATTCTTCAACGTCTTGCCGGACCGAGCCGACGGCATGGTGCGCCGCGTACCGCTTGTCATCCGGCTGGGTGCTGATCACGCCGTCCCGCTTTCGATGTCGGCGGCGCGTGCCCACCTGGGGCATCCCCCGGCGACGATCTCGTTTGCCGAATTCGGCGTGTCGGAAGTTCGCCTGGGCGACATCGAGATCCCGACTGCGGAAGACGGGCAGTTGATGCTCAACTACCGAGGCAAGGGAAAGACCTTCGAGCACTACTCGGCGACCGACTTGCTGAGTGGGGCGACCGATCCATCCGTGCTGCGGGGGCGCGTCGTGCTGGTCGGGGTCACGGCGACCGGGGTTGCGGATATGAGGGTGACGCCGTTCGACGGGTTCTTTCCCGGTGTCGAGGTGCACGCCACCGCGATCGACAACATTCTACGCCGCGACTTCGTCTGGCAGCCGAAGTGGCTGGTGGTGTCCGAGATTGCCGCGATCGTGTTCGGCGGGTTGTTCCTTGGCGTTGCACTCGGAATCTTCCGCGGTTGGTGGGGTGCCCTGACCGCGGCAGCGCTGCTCTTCGCCTACTTGGCCGGGAGTCAGTGGGCGTTCGAGACGCATGGCTACGTATTCAGCGTGCTCTATCCGGTGGTCGCCTTTGGCGCGATCTTCGGTACGGTCAACATTCAGCATTACATCTCCGAGGAGCGTGAGCGGCGCCGCACTCGGCGCATGCTCGAGCTCTACCTGAGCCCGTCGATGGCGGAGTTCGTCAGTGAGCGCCCCGAGCGGCTCCACCTGGGTGGGCAGCGGCGGTCGATGACGGTGTTGTTCTCGGATATCCGCGGATTCACCTCGATCTCCGAGCAGATGTCGCCGGAGGCGTTGGTCGAATGCCTGAACGTCTACCTCGGCAAGATGACCGATGCGGTTTTCGCCACCGGAGGGATGCTCGACAAGTATATCGGGGATGCGGTGATGGCGGTGTGGGGCGCGCCTTTGCCCAGCGACCATCACGAGCGGCAGGCGATCCGTACCGCTCTCGACATGATCGAGGCGCTTGCCGAATTCAACCAAGAGGCTGCCGAGCGCGGTTGGCCGGAGCTCAGGATCGGGGTCGGGATCAATACCGGGGAGATGGTTTTTGGCAACATGGGCTCGGAGCATCACATGAGCCTGACTGTGATGGGCGACCAGGTGAACGTCGCCGCACGTCTCGAAGGACTCACCTCGATGTACGGCGCTCCCATCATCATCAGCGAAGCGACCCTGGCCGGAGCCGGAGAGGACGTCCATTCTCGCGAGCTCGATTTGGTCAAGGTGAAGGGCAAGGGACGCGCAGTTCGTATCTTTGAGGTTTACGATCCGCGGCGTATCGACCCGGCGTACCTAGACGCCTACGCCGCGGGACTGGCCGCGTACCGGCTGCAGGACTGGTTGGTTGCTGGAGATTGCTTCGATCGGGCCTTGGCTGCCAAGCCAGGCGATGTGGCTGCCGAGCTGTTCCTCGAGCGTTGTGCAGCCTACGCGGTTGCCCCGCCCGGAGCCGATTGGGACGGCGCTACGGCTCTGACGAAGAAGTAGGGCTGCTTCTGAGCAATTTGCGAACACCGCTGCTCACGATTTGGGCAGCGCCGACGATCTGTCCATGCGGTCGTCCTTGCCGCAGCGCGGCGCTGCAGTTGGTCGCGGTCTTGCGTTTGGTCGCGGAGGAAGCGGCGACGATTCCGTACGGTAGGTTCCGCTTTTGGCAACAGTAGAGCGATGACGGAGGGGTCGTGCACGGACAAACGACGAGAGAGTCGGGCGAGGGCGAGGGACAGACTCCAGTCGATGGAGCAAAGGTGGAGGCCGCTGATATCGACGTCTCGGTTACGTCGCCCATCGACGCCTATCTGAAGACGCTCTGGGATCGCTACGAGGACGAGCGTTCGGGCGCCGTCGCCGACTACATTCCGGAGCTGGCCAAGGTCGACCCGGACCGTTTCGGCATTTGTGTCGCCACCACCCAGGGCCGGGTCTATGAGGTCGGCGACAGCCGTCACGAATTCACCATCCAGTCGATCTCCAAGCCGTTCACCTACGGCATGGCGCTGGAAGACTGCGGGCGCGAAGCGGTACTCTGCAAGATCGGGGTGGAGCCGACCGGCGACGCCTTCAACTCGATCAGCCTCGAAAGCGACACCGGCCGCCCGCTAAACCCGATGATCAACGCCGGCGCGATTGCCGCGTCCTCGCTGGTGGCGGGACACTCGGCGGAGGACAGGATCCACCGTGTACTGGGCGTGTACTCCGCGTACGCCGGGCGCGAGCTCTCGCTCGATCGTGAAATTTATGAATCGGAACGGGACACGGGCCACCGTAACCGTGCGATCGGTCATATGCTTCGCAACTTCGACATCCTCGAAGGGGACCCGGAGCCGCATCTCGATCTCTACTTCAAGCAGTGCTCCATCTCCGTCAATTGCCGCGATCTGAGTATGATGGCCGCGACCTTGGCGAATGGAGGGGTGAACCCGGTGACGGCCGAGCGGGCGCTGCGGAGCGACCTGGTCGACAGCCTGCTGAGCGTCATGTCGACCTGCGGGATGTACGACTTTGCCGGCGAATGGGTCTACTCGGTCGGGATGCCGGCCAAGAGCGGCGTGGGCGGTGGCATCATTGCCGTTCTGCCCGGGCAGCTCGGGATCGGAGTTTTCTCCCCGCGGCTCGACCCGCGTGGCAACAGTGTACGCGGGGTGCAGGTGTGCAAGGACCTCTCGCGCGACTTCAGTTTACACTTCCTGCGGATTCCGCGCGCCGCGCGCGCCGCCTTACACAGCCAGTACTCGGTCGCGAATGTGAGCTCGAAGAGGTTGCGCGACGAGGGTCAGCGCAGGGCTCTCGATGAGCTCGGCCGTCGTGCCCGGGTCTACGAGCTGCAGGGGGACCTGACCTTCTCCTCGATCGAGCCAGTCATCGACCGACTGGTCAACGGAAGTCCCGATCTCGACTATGCCATCATCGACTTGCGAAGGGTGTCGGCGATCGAGTCGTCGGCGGCCTCGTGTCTGATCGAGATGGTGCTTGGCTTCCGGGCCGCGGGCAAGGTGGTTGGATTCGCCAACGTCCAGGGACATTCGGAGTTCCTGCGCGAGCTCGAGTCCAAGCTCAACACCTTCGAGCTACAAGAGGGATTGGTCACGTTTGCCGATCTCGACCCGGCCATCGAGTGGTGCGAGAACGAGCTGCTCGAAGACAGCGGTTGGAGCCGGTCGAAGGGCGAGCCGTTGAGTCTCGCCGATCACGGGTTGTGCGCCGGATTAGACGAGGAAGAGGTGCTCCGACTCGACGAGCTGGTCGAACGAAGGACGTACGGGCCCGGTCAGTTCATCGTCCACAAAGGCGAGGTGGCGAATTCCATCTTCCTGCTCGTGGCCGGAGCCGTGAGCGTGGTGGTCGATCTGCCCAACGGCCAGCTCAAGCGACTCTCCACCATCTCTCCCGGAATGGCCTTTGGCGAATTGGCCGCTCTCGAGCGGGGAATTCGCACGGCCGATGTGCGAGCCGATACCGGGGTGACTTGTTACGTCCTATCGTCCGATACCTTCGACGATCTCGGAGGTACGTACCCCGCGATCAAGCTCAAGCTGATGGAGAACCTGATGCGCAACCTCGGTCACATGGTGGCCAGGTTGAATCAGGAAATTGCGGCCCTGTCCGAGTAGGAGCGGCGCGACCGGAGTCGCACCGCTCCTGGAGGTTGCTCGCCGGGCGGGCCGGGTGTGTCTAGCGGCCGTAGGAACCGCCGATGTGATCGTAGGGGTCGCCGCCCTCTGAGATTTCGGTGTTGTAGCTGACTTCCTCGATGTAGCGCTCGAGTCCGTCGACCAAAAAGCTGAGGAAATCTCGGGTCGAGAGGATCCCGACCGGCTTGCCGTTGTTGGTGATGGGGACGTGGCGGATGCGCTCTTTGCGGAATACCTCGAGCACGTCCTTCACCGGCGCTGCCGCATCGACTGTGGCGACCTCGGTGGTCATGACGTCTTCGATCGCAGTGGCCTGGGGGTCGCGTCCGGCGCCGACCACTCGCTGCAGGATATCGCGCTCGGAAAAGATCCCCTTCAGCTGGTCCCCGTCCCGGACCAAGAGGGAGCCGACTTTATTCTCAGCCATTCGGTTGGCGACGCTGGCGACGGTTTCGCCGACCGAAGCGTAGATCAACTCGGTCTTCATCAAGGACTCGATGACACTCATGGAACTCCTCCTCCTGAAACTGATCAGAATCTCTCTTACTTAGTCGATGATTCGGCCGGAGCACAACTGACGCCACCGCCGAACGGGCTTGGCAAGTGCGTTTCCCCGGGGTTCTCTCAAACTTGAGAATCCGGTTTCTGCGTCTGTGGAACTCCGGTGGTATTTATCGCTACACCTTCTTCGAGCATGTATCTATTCCTCGACCACAGTAGTTGGCTGCACCGCTGCCACCCGCTGGTGAGATTGGTGGTTGCGTCGGCCTTGTTCGCCACCGCGTTCCTGGCCGATCGCGTTTCCTGGCAACTGCCATTGCTGGCGATCTCGGTGGCTATGGTGGCGTCGACCGGATCCTGGCCGAACATCGTCCGGCTGCGCTGGCTGTTCGGCCTGGTGTTCGCGATGACCCTGCTGGTCTGGGCGCTGTTTTACGGTCCCGACGATCGGGCCCCGCTGGTGGCGTTTGGGCCAGTGCTGATCAGCCAATCCGGGGCTCGATTCGCGCTCACCATGGCCCTCAAGCTCACGGTCTTTCTGGCCACCGGTACGGTCTTTCTCAGCGTGACTCGGGTCGAGGAGTTCGCCTACGCGCTGACCGCGGCCGGATTGCCGTTCCGCATCGGCTTTGCGGTAACGCTCTCCTTCCGCCTCGTGCCTGTATTCCTGGAATCGGCCGAAAAGGTGGTGCAGGCGCAGCGCTGCCGCGGTTACGACTTCGAGCGCGGCGGCCTGCTCGAGCGGTTCAAACGGTACGTCCCCGTCCTGGTACCGGTCTTCATGGGCGCGCTGCGACGCACCGATGGCTTGGCGATGGCGCTCGATGCGCGCGGCTTCCAACTCGACCGCGATCGCACGACGTACCTGCACTTTCCGATTGGGCGCCGCGACCTGATCGCGGTGTCGGCGGCAGCGGCGGTCTTGGCGGTCTACGCTTACCTCTGGTCGGAGGGACGGATGGTGCCCGTCTGATCAGCAGACGCGGTTGATCAACTCTTCGATCAGGGCGTGGAGGCTGTCGCAGTACTCGCTTTCGGGCAGGGGGGCGAGGGCCTCGTGGGCCAAGCGGCTGTGCTCGATGGCGATGCGTCTGCCTTCGTCGACGACGTTGGAGCGTCGAATGCGGCCGAGAACTGCGCTCACTTCGCCCTCGGTCAAATCCTCTTTCGCGAAGAGGCGGGCGACCTCGGGGTCCTGTGCCGCGGCCAGGACGATCGGTAGGGACGGGTTGCCTTCGCGTACGTCGAGGCCGATCGGTTTTCCGAGCTCGGCCTGTTCGGCGGTGATGTCGAGCACGTCGTCGACGATCTGGAAGGTCAGTCCGACGTGCCGGGCGCAGCTCGCCAGCGCATCGACCAGCTCCGGTGGATTCGGCCGCGCCAGCGAAGCGGCGATACGCGCTCCCTGTTCGAAGAGCGACGCCGTCTTGCGATAGATGATCTCCATGTAATCGTCGAGCGTGACCTCGGGGTTGTTGCGATACCGGCTCTGCATGACTTCGCCCTCGGTCAGAGCGATGCACGCTTCTGCTGCCCAATTGATTTGCTTCGCATCGAACCGGCCGCAGATCTGAAAGGCGCGGGAAAACACGAAGTCGCCGGTGACCAAGGTGTGGGGAATGCCGTACTTTCGTCGCGCCGACGCCCGGCCCCGACGCATGTCGTTCCCGTCGATGATGTCGTCGTGGAGAAGACTGGCCGAATGGATCAGCTCGAGCGCGACGGCGACGTCAACGGCGTCGGCGATGGTCTCGCCGCCGCAGGCGCGAAAAGCGAGCAGGGTGACGGTTGGGCGCACTCTCTTCCCGCCGGCCGCGATCAGATGATTGGCGATCTCGCTGATGCGGGGCTCGCGCGACCTGAGAACTTCCTCGAGCCGCCGCTCGACGGAGGCGAGCTCGCCGGCGACCAAGGCCATCGCCGTCGCGGCTGCAGGCGAAGCGGCCGCGCGACGAGCGGTATTGGTACGAGTATCCGTTGTAATTCTCCCGAGATCGATCGAAAGGCGCTTGTTCGGGATGATGTCAGACCGCGATTTGCTGTCAAGCTGGCGGGATCGACGGGCGTTTGGCCGGGTCGTCGCGGTCCGACCGCGTTGCCTTCGCTTTTTTTTGCCGTTAGCGTCGTGTCATGTCCGGCGCGGGTCCGATTCCCAGTGAGATTCGCCGACTCGGTGTCCATGCGGTTCGCTTCGTATGGCAAGACGGTCACGAGGCCGAGTACGGCAATCGCTACCTCCGCCAGAATTGTCCCTGCGCGGAGTGTCGCGAGACGCCGGGACGGTCCCTGCCGATCGTCGGGCAGGAGGAGGATGTGTACCCGGTGCAGATCTCAGCGGTCGGTCGCTACGCGATCAGTATGCAGTGGAGCGACGGCCACGATTCGGGAATCTACAGCTATCGAACCTTGCGTAGCTTGTGTCCCTGCGCGGCATGCTGCTCCCCGGGGATGGCCAAAACGGAACAATGAGGCACGGTATCTGAATGGAAGTCACCGTTGATTTGATTCGAGAGCGGCTCGCCGAGATTCGCCCGGCGGGCTTGAAGAAGGACATCGTCGCGGCCGGGATGATTCGCGACGTGCGGATGGAGGGCGCTCGCGTCGAAGTCGAGATGTTGCGTGGGCCGCTGCCCCAGCCGATCCTCGACGCGACGCTCGAGGAAATTCGTCGCTCGGTCGGCGCCTTTGACGGCGTTGCCTCGGTCGACGTCAAGGTGACCCAGCCGCAAGGGGCGCCCGGTCAGGAAATCGGCCCGATTCCCGGCGTCGAACACATCCTGGCGGTCTCGAGCACCAAGGGGGGCGTCGGCAAATCGACGGTTTCGGTCAATCTCGCCTGCAGTCTGGCTCGTCGCGGCCTGCGTGTCGGACTGCTCGATGCCGATGTGTACGGTCCGAGTATGCCGACCATGCTCGGTGTATCGCGGCGGCCGGAAGTCGTGGACGGCAACAAGGTCAAGCCCCCGGAGGCCCACGGCATCCGGTTCATCTCGATGGGGTTGCTGGTGGACGATACGGCTCCGGTCATCTGGCGCGGGCCGCTGGTAACCGGCGTCTTGCGTCAATTCATCAAGGACGTGATGTGGGGCGACCTGGACGTCCTTGTGGTCGATTTGCCGCCGGGCACCGGCGACGCGCAGCTCACTCTCGTTCAGCAGGTTCCGCTGAGCGGAGCGGTCGTGGTGACGACGCCGCAAGACGTATCTCTGCTCGACGTCGAGCGCGGGGTGGCGATGTTTCGTCAGGTCAACACACCGGTGATCGGAGTCGTCGAGAACATGAGTGGCTTGGTGTGCGGTCAATGCGGGTACCGCGACGAGCTCTTCGGCAGCGGCGGCGGTGCGGCGCTGGCAGAGCGCTTCGAGGTGCCGCTGCTGGCCCAGATCCCGATCGTCGAAGATATTCGCAAGGGTGGCGACGGTGGCGTTCCGGTCGTGGTCGGGCAACCCGACAATCCGGTGAGCGGGATCTACGACGGCCTATCGGCCCGGGTTGCCGACGCTTTGAGCGCTGGAGAAGGGCAGGCTCCGGCGCCGCGAATCGTTGGCTGAGCACGGTCTGGATGGCGACCACCATCACCGAGGCCTGCGTCAATTGCGGTGCCTGTGAGCCGGAGTGCCCGAATACGGCGATCTACGAAGGCGGCCGCGAGTGGGAGCTCGACGGCGTCGCCCAGGCTCCGCTGAGCTTCGACTTCTTTTACATCGCTCCCGAAAAATGCACCGAGTGCGTGGGCTTCTTCGACCGCGAACAGTGCGCCGTGGTGTGCCCGGTCGAGTGTTGTGTGCCGGACCCTGACAACCGCGAGGAAGAGTCGACGCTGCTGGCGCGAGCACGGCGCCTGCACCCCGAGGTAGTATTCGACGAGCCGGTTCCCTCGCGTTTCCGCTGATCGCGGTCGAGACGCCCGGCCCGACTTCGTCGGCTCATTAGGGCTGAGGCGGAGGCGAGGCGAAGGCTGAGGACCGTAGGGATGCGTCGGGCGCGGCAATCGCTGTCGCTCCGCGCGACCACCACCCTCAGCCTCGGCCTTGATCGCCAACTCCGTGACAAGATGATCGACAGCCCTGGCACGGTGGGCGGCGTGGCATGGGCCCCACGACGCGGAACCATCCGTCGTTGCGAGCCCGCGGTCGCTTGGTTATAGGTTGGCGGATTGGGCTGGGCCGCACGGCTTCGGTCCACTGCCCTGGAGCATTCTAATGAGTCGACCTCTGTTCGCCCTCCTCAATCTGGCGCTCATCTTCGGCACCGCCTGGATCGGAATGCGGCTCTACCGGCGGTCCAACCCCGACGTGAGCCAGGTCAACGGGTCTCCACTGCTCGGCCCCTCTGTGCGTGGATGGTATTTCACCAATCTCGATCCGTTCGAGGACCTTTTCGCTCGCTGGGGTGTAACCCCGGCGGCGATCACCCTGGCGCAGCTCGTCGCCAGTTTCGTTTGCTCCGCAGCCTATGCCTGCGGACTCATCTATACCGGCGGTTTCCTCATGCTGGCGAGCGGTACGCTCGACATCATCGACGGACGGCTCGCCCGGCGGACGGGCAGCGCGAGCGACGCCGGCGCGTTTTTGGATTCGGTGGTGGACCGCTACAGTGAGTTCGCGGTGATCGCTGGGCTCATCATCTACTTCGAGAGCGGTTGGTTGGTGTGGGCGCTGTTGTTCACTCTCTTGGGCGGCATGATGGTCAGCTACACGAGGGCGCGCGCCGAGGGGCTCGGCCAGGAGTGTCGGGTCGGCATGCTGCAAAGGCCCGAGCGCTTCGTTATTTTGGGCTTCGGTTCGGTTTTCTCCTCGGTCATCACCCATACGATCGGGGGCGATCATGTCTTGCTCAAGGCGGTCATTGCCTTCTTGGCCGTATTTACGAATCTCACCGCGCTGCAGCGCTTTTTCCACGTCAGCCGGGCTCTGGCCGCGGAGGCATCGGATGGGTGAGTTGCACGGGAAGGGGTGGCGGGTGCTCGGTTACTTCGTGTGGATGCTCGGCGCCGGCGTCTATCTGGACAGCGAGCTGTCGACACTTTCGATGACGCTGCTCCTGACCGGCGCTGTTGCCTTCGCTGCCGGTGCCGCCCAGTCGGCAATGCAGATTGGAGATCGCACGCGATGAGTCGCAACGTCCGGATCGCACTAAGTGTCGCCATCTCGGTGGTTCTCTTGTGGCTCGCCTTGAAGGACGTCGACTGGGATCAGGCGATGGCGGCGATGCGCAACGCCGAGTACCTCTATGTTCTCCCAATGTTGCCGTTGACGGTCTGGACTCTCTACATCCGAGCCCAGCGTTGGCGGGTTTTCCTCGGCGGGGTCGGGGTGGCGCCGATGGGTACTTTGGTGTCGTCCACCAATATCGGTTTCATGGCCAATATGGTTCTGCCTTTGCGGGTTGGCGAGGTCATCCGTCCGGTGTTGTTGAGTCGCAAGGAAAGTCTACCGCTCAGTGGCGTCCTCGGCAGCTGTCTGCTCGAGAGGATCTTCGACATGTTTTGCATTCTCACCCTATTCGCCATTGCGGCGATGTGGGTGGATGTGTCGGAGCGCGTCCAGCAATGGGGCTATGCTCTCCTCTCGGTCGCCATGACCGTGGCGGCGGGCTTGGCGATTCTGCGATTCCAGGAAGCGCTCGCTCTGCGCATCGCGCGTCGCGTCTGCGACTTGCTGCCGAGCGGGATCGGCGATCCCGCCTACGGTTTCGTCGAGGGCTTCGTCAACGCGCTCGCGATGTTGGGCAATGCTTCGGCGTTCGCGCGAGCGTTCGGCTGGTCTTTCTTCTTGTGGGGAGTCATCTCTCTGCTCTACGTCCTGGGGTTCTGGGCCTTTCACCTCGACGTGCCTCTGGCTAAAGGCGCGCTCGTGTTGACCGCCATCATCGCCATTGCGGTGTCGGTGCCGTCGGCACCTGGATTCATCGGTTCGTACCAACTCGGATGTGTGCTGGCGCTCGGAATCTTCGGAGTTGACGAGAGCGCTGCGCTGGCGTTTTCGCTGGTCCTGCATATGACTCAGTTCGTGTCGGTCATCGGTGCGGGACTCTACTCACTTTGGAAAGAAGGCATGAGTCTCAGCGACGTGGAGGCGCGAGAGGTTGCGGACGAGGCGGTCGAGGCCGGTAGCGGTTCGCAGGCGGGCGAGTGATGTCGCTGGTTGGCAAGACCATCGTACTCGGGGTGAGCGGAGGGATCGCGGCCTACAAGGCCGCCGAGCTCGTGCGCCTGCTGAGTAAGGCCGGCGCGACCGTGCGGGTGGTGATGACCCGAGGCGCGTGCGAGTTCATCACACCGCTGACCCTGCAGACGCTGTCCGGCAACCCGGTTTCGACCGATCTCTTCGATCTGACCCAGGAGTCCGAGATCGGTCATATCGAGCTCGCCGATTCGGCAGACGCTGTTGTGATTGCGCCGGCGACCGCCAACCTGGTGGGCAAGCTCGCTCATGGGCTGGCTGACGATCTGCTGTCTACCGTGTTGTTGGCGACGCGCGCACCGGTCGTCTTGGCGCCGGCGATGAACGTCCACATGTACGAGAACGCTGCCGTCCAGGACAACTTGAAGCTCGTCGCGAAGCGCGGCGCTCGCATCGTCGAGCCTGCCGTAGGTTCGCTCGCCTGCGGGTATGAAGGGCCGGGCCGCTTGCCGGAGCCGGCGGTGATCGTCGAGGAAGTCGCGCGTGCGGTCGGTGCGGACGATCTTGCGGGAGCGAGTCTGGTGGTCACCGCCGGACCGAATCGCGAACCGCTCGACCCGGTGCGCTTCGTATCCAATCGCTCGAGCGGAAGAATGGGCTACGCACTCGCGCGCGCGGCGTGGCGTCGGGGCGCCGACGTGACGTTGATTTGCGGTCCCACCGCGCTCGAGGATCCGCACGGCGTTCGTGTGCTGCGGGTCGATACCGCGGGCGAGATGCACAAAGCGGTGCGCCGCGAGGTCAAGGCGGCATCGGTGTTGCTCATGGCGGCCGCCGTCGCCGACTACCGGCCGAAGAAGGTCGCGGAGCAAAAGCTCAAGAAGGGCACGGGCAAGCTGTCCATCGAGCTCGAGCGGACGGTGGATATCCTGGCCGACTTGAAGAAGGTGCGCGGCCGCCGGGTCGTGGTGGGGTTCGCCGCGGAGACGGAGAACGTGGAGCGCAACGCCGCCCGCAAGTTGGCCGAAAAAGGTCTCGACCTGATCGTCGCCAACGACGTTTCGCGCGACGACGCGGGATTCGAAGTCGATACCAACGAGGTGACCTTGATCGACGGCAATGGAAGCGAAGCGGTCGCGCTCGCTTCCAAGGATGAAATTGCCGACCGTGTGCTCGATCGGGTTGTCGAGATCCGCGCCCGCGGCGGTCGCCGTAAGCGCGCGGCCAAGAGGGCGTAGGGCTCCGGGCCGACCTCGGAAGTCGCTCAGCCGACTGCGAGCGCCCCGACCGCGTCGTCGTTCAGGAAGCCGCGCAGGTCTGCACGGCGATCCAACAATCGGATCTGCTCCTCGAGCTCCGGGGTGACGGCGCCGCGCCGCTGCAGGGCCTTGAGGGTGCGGCGCACCCGGCTTGCGGTCGAGATTGCGTCCAGGCCGGTCGGGTCGGCCGCCTGACAGTCGGCCCGTTTCCCTCGACGCAGGAGGTCAGTGATGTTCTGGCGGCAGGCGTTGTTGTACTGCTCTACGAAGTCTTCCGAGAAGTTGTGGCGTGACCGTGTCGACACGCCCGCCATGAAGCGATGCCAGTTGTCCCAATCGTGTAACGCCAGGAAGTTTTCGAAAATTCGCTTGTTGGTGCGAAACGAAAAGAGCGTGCGCGCGACCACTCGCTCGACCAGCGCATCGCACTCGCGGAAGGAACGCTGCCGCAGGTCGCGAACGATTTCGCGGTACTCGGCGTCCTGCATCGAGTCGAAGCGGGCCTCCCAGTAGATGTGGCGCAGCGTGCGGGAGCCGTAGCTGACGACCAGTTGCGTCGGCACGAAATGATTGTGCGAGTAGACGTCGGCCGCGAGATGGCTCAGGTAGCCGTAGGCGAACGAACGCTCGGCGTCGGTGTCGGCCTCGTCGACGAGTTGCCATCCGACTTCCCAGGAGTGGCAGTGCGCCTGCAGCGGCCCGGTGTATTTCTTGCCCAGTGTGATGTCGGCGCCGATGCATCCGTAGAGGTACTCGGTCGGGTGTCGGCGCAGCAATTGTTGTAGGGCCACACCCAGGATGGTAATTTCCTTGAGTACCTCCGAACCGTGCGCGAGGTGGGAGATCGGGCCCCAAGCCACTGCGCTTTCCGGGGTCAAAAGCACTCCCGCGGTCACGATGGCGACGAGAACAGTCACGACACCGGATCGTACTATGGGTAATGGCGACCAACAAGCCGAGTTTGACTCGATCGTTCGCGCACTGCGCGATCACGTCGAGGCCGAGCGCGGCTCGGGCGGGCAGTGGTTTCCGCTGGAAACGAATGTCGTGCGACCGCCGGTGGAGCAGGGCCGCCCGCCGCAGCGGCTCGCTCGCGATGCGCGGACGTCGACCCCGTCGGTTGCGGACCAGCCAGCCGAGTCGAGCAGCTTCGGCGAGGTCGTGGATCTTGCGGGGCTGAGCGCTGCGATCGGCGACTGCCGGCGATGCAAGTTGTCCGGTGGGCGCACCAACATCGTGTTCGGCGTCGGCAATCCCGATGCGGATCTGATGTTCGTAGGCGAGGGGCCGGGTCGCGACGAGGACCTCAAGGGAGAGCCCTTCGTCGGACGCGCCGGGCAGCTTCTCACCGAGATCATCACCAAGGGGATGAAGCTGCGGCGCGAGGACGTCTACATCGCCAACGTCATCAAGTGCCGCCCGCCGCAAAATCGGAATCCGGAGCCGGATGAGATCGAGCAGTGCATGCCTTTCCTGCATCGTCAGATCGACCTGGTTCGACCGAAGGTGATCGTCGCCCTCGGTAAGTTCGCTGCGCAGACGCTGCTTGCTTCGAATCGGCCGATTACCCGCATGCGTGGCGAATGGCACGACTACCGTGGCGTGCGGCTCATGCCGACGCTGCATCCAGCTTACCTGCTGCGCAACCCTGCCGACAAGCGCTTGGTCTGGGCGGACATCAAGCAGGTGATGGCGGAGCTCGGGATACCGTTATGAAGCAAATGGGGAACAACAGTCGGATGTTGGTAGGGCCGATGCTCGCCCTCGCTGCGCTGTGCGGATGGCTTTCTTGCGGGGCCGTGTACGCTGCCGAGAAGCCGGATGTTCAGCGAGATTCGGGCGGCGAGGACACGGCCGGGCAAGAAAGCGAAGCGGCGTCGCCGCGTACGCTCGAAGGGGCGGTGGTGCTGATCGAGGTCAACGGCGCGATCAGCCCGGCGACCGTCGAGTACATCCGGGACGGGTTGGAAGTGGCCCGCGAGCAGAAAGCTTCGGCGCTCGTCGTTCAGATGGATACGCCCGGCGGCTTGCTCGAGTCGACCAAGATCATCGTCAAGGATTTCCTCGGCAGCGAGATCCCCACCGTTGTCTACGTCGGGCCGAGCGGAAGCGGGGCGACCTCGGCCGGGGTGTTCATCACGATGGCGGCCCACGTCGCGGCGATGGCGCCCGGGACCAACATCGGTGCCGCCCACCCGGTCGGCGGCGGCGGCGAGGACATCGAAGGCGACATGCGCAAGAAGGTCGAGAATTTCGCTGCGTCGCTGAGCAAGACAATCGCACAGGAACGCGGTCGCAACGCTGAGTGGGCGGAGCAGGCGGTACGGGAGAGCGTCTCGATCACGGAGAAGGAGGCGCTCGAGCTGAACGTGGTCGACATCGTGGCGCGCGACGTCGGCGACTTGCTCGAGCAGATCGACGGGCGCGAGGTCGAGCTCAAAGGGGAGCCGGTGGTGTTGCGCACCGCCGACGCGACGGTGGTTCGACACGAGATGAACGTTCGTCAAACGATTCTGAGCTTCATCGCCAACCCCAACCTCGCTTTCGCGCTGATGGCCTTGGGCATGCTCGGCCTCTACCTGGAGTTCTACAACCCGGGTCTCCTCTTTCCCGGGGTGTTTGGCCTGATCTGCTTGTTGCTCGGGTTGTGGGCGACCCAGGTGTTGCCGGTGAACTACACCGGGCTCGCCCTGCTGGCGGTCGGAGTGATCCTCATGACCGTCGAAGTCTTCACGCCGAGCTTTGGCGTACTCGGCCTGGGGGGGCTGGTCGCCTTCGTGCTCGGAGCGCTGTTCTTGTTCGAGACGCCCGACTCCACGATCGCCGTCGATCGACGTCTGATCGGCGCGATCGCGGGCACCTCGGGCGCCATCATGCTGCTGATGGGGTGGCTGGTGGTGCGTGCGCACCAGAGGCAACCGGCTTCCGGCGTCGAGGGAATGATCGGCGAGATCGGCCGCGTGCGGCGGGTGCTGAGCGAGCCCGGGCACGCCAAGGTGTTCGTGCACGGGGAGTACTGGGATGCACGCGCCGACGACGAGCTCAGCGAGGGCGACGAGGTCGAGGTCACCGCGGTCGACGGTTTGCACGTTCGGGTTCGCAAGGTCACTGCCTGATCGGCTTGCCCGCGCCCGCAACCCCGCGTAGGGTCGTGGAAGAGCGCTATGTTCCAGCTCCTGCCATTTCTAATCGCACCCACCCTCGTCCTGCTCTTCATGATCTTCAAGGTCCTGAAGGAGTTCGAGCGAGGCGTCATCTTTCGACTCGGGCGGCTGGTGGGAGCGCGCGGTCCCGGACTGATCATTCTCATCCCTGGGATCGAACGCATGGAGCGGGTCGATCTGCGTACGGTGACGATGGACATCCCGTCGCAAGACGTCATCACTCGGGACAACGTCTCGGTCAAAGTGAATGCGGTTCTCTATTTCCGCGTGGTCGATCCGACCAAGGCGGTCGTCGAGGTAGAGAATTTCTTGATGGCGACCGAGCAGCTTGCGCAAACCACCATGCGTAGCGTGTGCGGTCAGGCAGAGCTCGATCAGTTGCTCGCCGAGCGCGACGAGATCAACGAGAAGATCCAGCAGATCCTCGACGAGCAGACCGATCCGTGGGGAGTCAAGGTGGTTGCGGTCGAGCTCAAGCACATCGACTTGCCCCCCGATATGCAGCGAGCGATGGCGCGCGAGGCGGAGGCAGAGCGCGACCGCCGCGCCAAAGTGATCAACGCCGAGGGCGAGTTCCAGGCGGCGCAGAAGTTGGCCGAGGCGTCGGCGATCATCTCGGAGCACCCAGCGGCCCTCCAGCTTCGCTACTATGAGACGCTTACCGAGATGGCTCAGGAAAACGAGTCGATCACCGTCTTTCCGGTGCCGAGCGAGCTCTTCGAGCCCTTCGTCGCGGGTGCCGGGAAGCCGGATCCGGACAAGCAGGGCGACTAGGATCGACCGATGCCGCGGCGAGCGGCAGGCGCCGGTGGTGGCTCGCGCGAGCTGGCGTCGGCTCGAGCTCTCGCCGGGAAACCGCTGTTGACTCAGGTCGATGAGCAAGACGTGTTCCAGCGAATCTCTGCG
>JANQHZ010000357.1 GCA_028282445.1 Candidatus Binatia bacterium
TCGTCGCCGGCATCGTGAGCTCGCCCGACTTCCGAGGCCCCGAACAGATCTGGCTCGCCGAGCGCATCTCCGGCGAGAGCGAAGCTCCCACCCAAGCGCTCGATTTTCTGCTTGCCTTGCCCGTTTCCGGATCTCCGCCCTACCCGGTCGTGTTGCTGCAGCACGGCTTCGGCGGCAATAACGAAATCGTCCTCGAGCTAGCCGAGCTGTTCGCCGCCGAGGGCCTCGCCACCATCGGTATCGACGCAGTCGCGCACGGGCGCCGTGGCAATCCTCTCGACCTTCTGCAGGCGCGGCCTTTCGTCGCGCGCGACATCTTCCGCCAATCGATCGCCGACCAGATGGCAGTGCTGCGAGCAATCGAGCTCGGCATCGACATCGACGACGACGGCAGTTCCGAGCTCGACTCCGAGCGGATGAGCTACCTCGGCATCTCCCTCGGCGGACTGCTCGGCGCCACCTTGGTCGCGGTCGAGGATATCCTACCCACCGCAGTCTTGAACGTGGCCGGAGGAAGAGTTTCGTTCCTGGGTCAGTCCGAAGGACTCCGCGACCTGGTGCAGGGCGCACTCGCCGACGAAGTCGGGCTCGAACGCGACGATCCGCTGTTCGACACCTACATCCGGCGCGTCTTGGAGATGGGCCAACACGCCGTCGACCCGGTCGACGGCCTCAACTTCGCGCGCCATTGGTTCTCCCAACCGCTACCCGATCGCAGCGCCAGCCGCGTACTCCTGCAAGAGGGAATCGGCGACCTCCTGGTCGACAACGACAGCACCGAAGCCCTGGCGATCGCCGGCGCCCTGGTGGCAAACACCGAGATGGAGGACCCCTCCGGAGTATCGGGACTGTGGCGCTTCGACCCGCCCGGAGGGCACGGGATCTTTGCACGCGCCGACGTGCAGAGACAGGCGCTGACCTTTCTGATCAGCGACGGCACACGCATCGTCGACCCGGGCTAGCCCCAGCGGGCAACACAGCGGCGACCCGGCAGGCGACATGCGCTTTGCGGCGCGACATTTCATTGACACAGAGCGCCGAGCTTTGCTCAACCAGCGGCGAATATCACATTCGTTCGCTGCCTAGGCTCATCCGCACAGATGGCATGCTGCGTGCTTTGATACCGACCGAGATGTCCAAACTTCGGGGTCGGATCGGCGACCTCACACGATCGCGCGTAGAGGAGCTATCCATCGATGCACCATGAATCCATCAGTATCCTGCTGGTCGAAGACAATGACGGCCACGCCAAGCTGATCGAGCGCAACTTGCGCAAGGTCAATCTCCTCAACCCGATCGTTCGCGCCGCGGACGGAGTCGAGGCAATCGAGTACCTGCAGGGGAAGAATCCAAACGATCCCGGCGCCGCGCCGCCTCGGCTCGTGCTTCTCGACATCGACATGCCACGCATGGACGGGATCGAGGTGCTGTCCCGCATCAAGAGCGACGAGAGGCTGCGTCGGACCCCGGTCATCATGCTGACCTCGACCGACTCACAGGCCGAGATCGACCGCTGCTACCAGTCGGGAGCGAACGGCTACGTATCGAAGCCGGTCGACATCTCCAAGCTGGGAGAGAAGCTGCGCCGACTCGGACTGTTTCTCGAGATCGTGGAGCTGCCCGAAGTCGCCTAGGAATGCAACTGGACGCCGCCATACTCGCCGATTGCCCGATGATCGTCGTCGTCGAAGACGACGAGGGGCAAGCCAGGCTGACGAGACGTGCGCTCCGGTCCCTCGGCTTGAGCTGCCGGCTCGAGGGCACCGGCGCCGGTTGCCTGCGAGCGGTCGCCGAAGAGCACGACTGCGTCGTCCTGCTCGATCTCGGCTTGCCCGACGTGACGGAATTCGAGCTGTTGAAAGAGCTGGTCGACAGCGACCGTCAGATCCCGCTGATCGTCGTGACCGGAAACGAAGACCTCAACGTCGCGATCGACGCCTTGCGCTACGGCGCTTGGGACTACGTCGTCAAGCGCCCCGACCTGTCGCATCTCAACGAGCTGTCGTACGTCATCGAGAGAAACCTCGAACGACGCAGCCTGATGCAGGAACGCAACTTGTTCCGCTCGATGCTGAGCCACGATATCCGCAATCCTCTCAACATCATCTACAACTACGCCGATATCCTGGGCGAAAGCGAAACGGTCGCCGATCCCGATCGCGAGCTGCTCGAGCGGATCAAGGACAACGCGCTCACCACCCTCGATCTCGTCAGCAACTTCGTCGAAATGGACCGTATCGAGAGCGGGCGACTGATCTTCGAACGAGAGCAAGTCGCTGTGCCCTCACTGATCGAAAAGGTGCTGCGCCGGCACCGGCCGATGGCC
>JANQHZ010000380.1 GCA_028282445.1 Candidatus Binatia bacterium
CTTGCCGCGTCCCGAGCGCTTCTACTTTCGTCTCGACCAGCCGATCGAGACGAAACACCTTCGTCGCAAGTACAAAGACCCCGAGGTGTGCTTCGAGGTCCGCGAGCAGGTGCGCAAGTCGGTCGAGCGCTCGATCCGCTACCTCATGAAGAAACGCGACTCGGATCCGGGGCGGCACATCTCGGGACGCGTGATGGAGGCGATCGGACTCTCGCACTAAGGGGCTTCGCTCAGCGGAGCTGGTCGGTCATCGGGACGAAGCGCACCGGCAGGACGGAGCGCTCGGTGTATCCGGTCGGCGACCGTTCGATGAGCAGCAACTCCTGACTGCGCTTGCCGACCGGGATGACCAGCCGTGCCCCCACCGCGAGCTGTTCGAGGAGAGCCTCGGGGATCCTCGGTGGCGCCGCGGTCACCAGGATGGCATCGAAAGGTGCCTGCTCCGGCCATCCGCGGTAGCCGTCCCCGTGACGAACCTGGACCTTCGCATAGCCCAAGCTCGCGAGCGTGCGTCGCGCGGACTGCGCGAGCGCGCCGATGATCTCGATCGAGTAAACTTCGGCACCGATGTCGGCCATGATCGCCGCCTGGTACCCGGAGCCGGTTCCTACTTCCAACACCTTGGAGCCAGGCGCGACTTGGGCCAATTCGGTCATGAGCGCAACGATGTACGGCTGGCTGATCGTCTGTTGATTCTCGATCGGCAGTGGCCGGTCGATGTAGGCCAGCTCACGCGCGCGGTCGGGAACGAAGTGATGGCGAGGAACCGTCGCCATGGCCTCGAGTACTGCCGGATTGTCGATGCCGCGTGCGCGGATTTGCTCTTCCACCATACGCCGGCGTGCAGCAGCGAAAGGGTCGGCGTCGGCTTTGGTGGAGGGCGACGGTGGCGGCGGTTCGGTTGAGCGGCACGACCAGCCAAACAGGCAAGCGGCGGCGATCAGTGCGACGACGAGCTGAGTGCCGGTGCGGGCCATCCTGCGTAGATAGTGTGCTCATCGGGTGGAGCATTCAAGGCGTTCGAGTGCGTGACGCTGAGTCAGCAATAGGCTGCTGCTGGACATCTGCGACCGCTTCGCTCAGTTAATGGGCATGTCGAGCACGGCGAAACTCGGTATGGCGGTCGGCGCGTTGGCGCTCACGATCCTCTTTCTCGACACTTTTGGCGGCTACTTTCTCGACGGCCCACTCGGACCGATCCCGGGCGGGCGGATGGAGGGAACGGTCGAGCGCAACCCGAACCCGGATTGGAGCGTTGCCGGCGATGTGATCGAGCTCGAGATTCGCCCGGAAATGCCCTGGTCGCTCAGTGTATGGAACGTCATCGACGGCGGCGAGTTGTACGTTCCGTCGGCAATGGGCGCTCGCCGGCGCTGGGTCAAGGTCGCGCTCGAGGACCCCCGGGTTCGCGTACGGGTCGACGGCAAGATCTACGAACGGCGTCTCGTGAAGGTCGAGGACGAGGCTCTGCGTACGCGACTGGCGAAGCTTCTCAGCGAGCGCTATGGCAGCGGCGGTGACGAGTCGACATGGTTCTTTCACCTCACGCCGCGTTGAGTGCTCCTTCGGATGAGTTCCGTCGGGGCGACGGCCGATGAGCTCTGAGCTCGATACCGTGGTCGAGATATCCTCCGATGCCGACGCAGAACGGCTCGGTTCGGCAGTGGGATCGCTGTTTGACGGCGAGGGCCACTCCCGAAGCGGCACTACCAACGCGCTGTTGGTAGCGCATCGGGGGCGGCTGGTGTGCGAAAGATACGCTGCCGGCGTCGAGCCCGATGAGACCCAGCGTTCATGGTCGATGGCAAAGAGCGTGTTGCACGCGGTCATCGGGCACTTGGTTGCCGACGGGTTGCTGGAGCTCGATGCGCCGGCGCCCGTACCCGCTTGGAGGGGCGACGGCGACCCACGCGCCTCGATTACACTCGAGCACCTGTTGCGGATGGTCGACGGCTTGGACTTCGTCGAGCCCTACGTCGAGGGCGAGCGTTGCGATACCATCGAAATGCTGCGCGATGCGCGGCACGATGACACCGCGGCCTACGCCGAGGCCCGGCCGCTCATTCATCCGCCCGGGAGCTACTTCAACTACTCGAGTGGCAGCAGCATGATCGTATCGGCGATCGCCAAGCGCGCCGTCGGCGGAGGTGCAGCCGGTATGGAAGCCTTCATGCGGCAGAAGATCTTCGACCCGATTGGAATGTCCAGCGCACGTCCACGCTTCGACGGGGCGGGTACCTTTCTCGGTTCGTCCTACCTCTTCGCGACGGCGCGCGACTTTCTCCGCTTTGGAACACTCTACCTCCGCGATGGCCTTTGGAACCGCCGCGCGGTGCTTCCCGCAGGTTGGGTCGGTCACGCTCGCACGCCGACCCCCGCTTCGAACGGACAGTACGGCGCGCACTGGTGGCTCGACGTCGGCGAGCCGGGGGCCTTCTGTGCCAAGGGTTTTCAGGGGCAGTACACGCTGGTTTCGCCGAGCCGCGACATGGTAGTCGTGCGGCTCGGAGTCTCCACCGAGGCTCAGCGCGAACACGTGGTGGGCGCGCTGTCCGAGATTTTGGCGAGTTTCCCAGAGCAGTCGATGGAGGAGCATCCATGAAAATCGATACCCCAAGGGTGGCGCCGCTGAGCGATGAAGAGCTCGATCGTGACACTCGCGATCGTTTCGGCGGCGGCGGGATCCTGAACATATTTCGCACCCTGGCGCATCATCCGAAGCTGTTGAAGCGTTGGTTGGTCTTCGGCAACCATATTCTGGCGAAGAGCTCCTTGCCCGAGCGCGACCGCGAGCTGGTGATCTTGCGCATCGGATGGCTCTGCGGCTCCGAGTACGAATGGACCCAGCACGTGGGTATCGGCAAGCTCGCCGGCCTCGACGACGACGATATCGCGAGAATCGCCGAGGGGCCGGAGGCGGAAGGGCTGGATGCTTTCGACCGCGTTCAGCTGCAAGCCGTCGACGAGCTGCGTCGGGACGCGTTCATTTCAGACCAGACGTGGAAGGCTCTGTCGGAGCGCTACGACACCCAGCAGATGATGGACCTGGTGTTCACGGTCGGGCAGTACCAGTTGGTTTCGATGGCGCTGAACAGTCTCGGCGTTCAATTGGAGGAAGACGTCGAACGACTGCCGGACGGAAGACGGCCGTGAGCGGAAGGCTCGCCGATAAGGTCGCGATCGTCATCGGCGCCGGGCAGACTCCGGGCGACACGATCGGCAACGGGCGCGCGACCTCT
>JANQHZ010000467.1 GCA_028282445.1 Candidatus Binatia bacterium
TCTCATCAAGCGGGCCGTGGACGAGCTGAGCCACGAGCTGCCCAAGCTCGAGACCTTTGCGACGCTGTCGCCGATTCCAGGATTCCGCGTCTGGCTCGAGGCGCACGAGCAGGCGCTCGGTGCGGCGGAAATCCTCACCGTAGCGGAACGCCGCGCGCTCACCGGTGCGGACACTTCGGCCGACGAGACGGACGCGGCTATCTTGCACCGGATCCTGTCCGATCGCGACTGGGTCGAACGATCCGACAGGTGTGATGCTTTGGCGGCGCCGATGACGCGGCTGTGTGCTCTCTACTTCGCGCAGACGCGAGCCGACGGCGAACCGATCGATCCGGTGGCGCGCTTTCACCTTCGCAACGGCGCGCGCCTGGAGCACATCAACTGGCTTGCCAACACGACACCGCGCGGCATGCGGCGCGCCTACGGGATGATGGTGAACTATCGCTATGAGCTCGAGGCGCTCGACGCGCGCCAAGGGGCTTACGAGAGCGAACGCCGGATCGCGATGTCGGACGAGGTTCGCGCCTTGTTACCGGCCCACTAGTGTCCCGAGTCGGTTGCTCGCCGTATCGGCGCTCATGCCATCGCTTCGCGCAGCGTCGTTCCCATCATGCGTCGGTAGCCTCCGTAGACTCTCAGCAATACTCCGGGCAACCCGGGGGTTCGCACCTCTCGTGCAAACGCAGGGCGGTCGAGCAAGCGCCGGTACAGAGCGGCAAGCTCGGGGTGGCGCTCGAGGGGATAGCCGGCGGTCGCCAAACGGTGGATGGAGATGAACCAGGCAATCTCGAGCAGCGAGATTCGATCGCCCAAGAGCCAAGGATGCTCGCCCAGGCGGTCCTCCAGGCCCTGGAAGGCGTCGGCGAAGGCGGCAGCGGAGGCGAGACGCTCCGCCTCAGGCACTCCATGCTCGCCGTAGGCGCGCCACCATGCGACTTCTTTGGCGCGCTTCTCGTCCGGGGCCCCGGCACTCTCGTAGCGGTCGATCGTCTCCTTCGACCGCTTGGTGGCCGCACTGGGTGCAAGGTAGGCCATGGTGATGTTGCGTAGGTCACCGTGCAGGCGATCCTCGAGCGCAAGCGACTCGCTCGCGTAGCGCCGCTCCGCCTCGCTCGCAGGCAAATAGGACTCTGTCTTCGACGGAAGCCCGTCGAGGTACTGAAGGATATCGTTGCTTTCGATGTGGACCGCGCCGTCGTGTACCAGTACCGGCACTACGCCGCGCGGGTTGATGCCCAGATACCAGGGAGTGATGTGCTCCTTGCGTATGAGGTCGACCGGGTGGCTTTGCCACTCGATGTTCTTCTCGTTGAGCAGAATGCGGACCTTCTGGGAGCAAGAAGAACCGTGGAAGTGTAGAAGGTGAAGGCCTCGCCAGCTCTTCACCTCCTCGGTCGTCACTTTTTCGGGCGGCAGAATCATCCGTAGCTCCTCTAGATCGAAAGGTAGTACGAAGCGAGGCTGCTGGCCAGGAGTGAGAGGCCTCGCGAGGCGATGCCGATTGGTCGTGCTGTAGTGCGCGCCGCGCTTGGGTGATAGGCACGCGAGCGAGGTTGGGATGGATCAGGGCGGAATATCGTATCGAGAACCCGGCGACGAATACTTCGAGCGACGTGGTTTGCGGCGCTACGCGGGGGTCTGGTCGCTGTGGGCGCTCGGTGTCGGCGCGGTCATCTCGGGTGACTTCTTCGGCTGGAACTTCGGCCTCGCGACCGGTGGTTTCGGCGGAATGCTGATCGCGACGGCTATCATCGCCGTCATGTACGTCGCGATGTGTTACTCGATCGCGGAGATGTCGCCGGCGCTACCTCATACCGGTGGCGCCTATTCCTTCGGTCGCTCGGCAATGGGGGCGTGGGGTGGATTCATTACCGGCCTCGCCGAAAATATGGAGTACGTGCTGACGCCGGCGGTGATCGTGGTCGGCATCGGCGGCTATGCGAGCGCGATTTGTTTCGACCTTTTCGGTGTGACGATTGCGGCGCCGATCTGGTGGTTGGTGGCGTACGTGGCTTTCGTCGGGCTCAATATCTGGGGCGTCGAGGCGACGTTTCGCTTTACCGTGGTGGTAACGCTGTTGGCCCTGGCGATCCTCGTGGTGTTCTGGGTGGGGGCGTTGCCGCACTTCTCTTGGGAGCAGCTCTTCGATGTTCCGGCCCGGCCCGGGGCGAGTCGCTTTCTTCCTCACGGTATCGGCGGTATCGCAGCCTCGCTGCCGTTCGCGATCTGGTTCTATCTGGCGATCGAACAGCTTCCGCTCGCCGCCGAGGAGTCGCACGATCCCAAGCGCGATATGCCTCGCGGGCTGCTCTGGGGAATCGCCACGCTGATCGTTGCGTCGGTGTTGACGCTGTTCCTCAACGCGGGCATCGAGCCCGGGGCGGCGGCGGTTGGCCGCTCGGACGAACCGCTACTGCTCGCTTTCAAGACGATATTCGGCGACGGCATCGGTGCGTCGCTGCTGGCGCTGTTCGCTGTCGCCGGGCTGGTGGCGAGCTTTCACGCCATTATCTTCGCGTACGGCCGCAACATCTACTCCCTGTCGCGCGCCGGATATTTTCCGCAGTGGATGTCGGTGACGCATTCGACTCGGCGCACCCCGTATGTCGCGCTCGTCGTCGGCGCGGTCATCGGCTACGCGGTCGCGCTGGCGATCGAGTTCGGCGATGCCGTTTTCGGCGACGTTCCGGTGGGTGCGGTATTGCTGAACATGGCGGTGTTCGGCGCGGTGATCGCCTACATCATGCAGATGGCCGCCTTCGTCCTGTTGCGGCGAAATCTACCCAATATCGATCGGCCGTACGTGAGTCCGCTCGGCGTGGCGGGGGCGGTCGCCGGCGGGTCGATTGCCGCCATCACTCTGGTTTGCTTGTTCCTCAACCCCGATTACCGCGTCGGCGTATACGGCTGTGCGGTTTGGTTCGCGGCCGGCATCGTCTACTTTGCCCTGTACGGCAGGCACCGTCTGGTCTACTCGCCGGAAGAGGAGTTTGCCGTTCGCAATACCGGATAGAGGTCGCGCAGCGCCTGTGGGATTGAATTCGATGGAACGTCCGAAGACACGATACGCGCAGAGTGGGGATACGGAGATCGCCCACCAGGTGATCGGCGACGGCCGATTGGATCTGATCGCGGTTCCGGGGTGGATCTCTCACCTCGACTTGCAGTGGGAGATGCTGGGCTACGCAGAGTGGATCCGTCGGTTATCCTCTTTCTGCAGGCTCATCCTCTTCGACAAGCGCGGCACCGGTGTATCCGAGCGGGACGTCGGCAACTCGACTCTCGAAGAGCGAGTCGACGACCTGCGCGCCGTATTGGACGCGAGCGGGTCAGAGAAGGCGACCGTTCTCGGGTTCTCCGAGGGCGGTAGCTTGGCAATGCTGTATGCCGCGACGTATCCCGAGCGAGTGCGCTCGCTGATTCTTTTCGGCAGCTTCCCCGCAACCCAAGCGCGTTCCGATTTCGCCGAGGGCGGCGAAATCAGCCAATCGATCGCGAGGATGTCCAAAACCGTATCCGAGCATTGGGGAGAGGGGATGAGCCTCGCGCAGTTTTCCCCGTCCTTGTTTCGGATCCCGGCCGCGCGCGACTTCATCGGACGCTTCGAGCGCGCCGCGATGAGCCGCAAGACGATGGGCTACTATCTGCAGTGGCTGCGCGACATCGACACGAGAGACGTGGCGCGCAAGCTGCGGGTACCGACGCTGGTGATGCACCGAACCGGGGATGCGTTGATACCTGTCTCATGCGGGCGCTGGTTGGCGGAGAACATTCCCGGAGCGCGCATGGTTGAGTTCGACGGCGACGATCACGCGCCGTGGAGCGGTGACATCGATCCGGTCGTCGATGCGATGCAGGAGTTCGTCACGGGGTCGCGCCCGGATGTCGAAACGGACCGCGTCCTCGCGACCGTCCTGTTTTCGGATATCGTCGGCTCGACCGAGATGGCGTCCGAGATGGGAGATCGACGCTGGGGCATTTTGCTCGAGCGGCATCACGCCGTCGTCCGGCGACAGCTCGAGCGATTCCGTGGAATCGAGCAAGACGCCGCCGGCGACGGATTCTTCGCGACCTTCGACGGGCCGGCCCGAGCGGTGCGTTGCGCCGAGAGCATTCGCGAGGAGGTCGAGCCGCTCGGAGTCGCCGTCCGACTTGGGGTACACACCGGCGAATGCGAGCGCGCCGACAACAAAATGGCGGGAATCGCCGTGCACACCGCGGCGCGGGTGATGTCGTTGGCCCAACCCAATGAGATCCTGGTCTCGAGTACCGTCAAAGACCTCGTCGCCGGCTCTTCTCTAGCGTTCGACTCGCGTGGCTCCCACAGTCTCAAGGGGATCCCCGGCGAGTGGCAGCTCTACGCCGTGGCCTAGCAGCCCGGCCTACTTTTTCAACGGGCTGCTGGTTCCCCGCCCACCGCTCGGCGTCTATCGGTCGAGCAACGGGTCGGCCGTCTAGCCTCGCCATGTTCGACTGACCCGCGCGGATCAAGAGATGGATCCTCGCCGCCGCCGCCGCGGCGACCTCCAAAGGTGCGATGTCGATCCAGCGCATCCGACTGCTAATCCGACCGTTCCATCCGGCAGCCGCGCTCGTCGAGCAGCTCCCGCATCTCGTGGTAGGCCGGACCGGTTTGCAGCAGCGGGATGCGGGGGAAGAGATGGTGAATGATGTGGTACTCCATGCCCATGGAGAGAATCGTGCCGATCGGCGATTTCCAGGCGCGCGTATCGCGGTAACGGCCGGTTTCTTCCATCGGATAGTGCGGCGCCCAGCTCAGGAAGATCTGGATGTAGGTCATCGCGATGTGCCTGGGCAGCCACCAGATCAAGGCGGCCTCGATCGCGTGCCCGGACCAGGCCAGCGCGGTCAGGATCGCGTAATAGCTCAGGCTCAGGAGGGTTCCCTCGCGGATGGCCTTGTCGAGGTTCGGATCGTCGCTTCTGCGCAGCGCGCTCTTGTAACCGTCGCCGGCGCCGAACTGTCGCGCCTGGAATCCGTTCCAAGCCGCCCGCCACCACGTGTCGCCCCTGTTGCCGTAGTCGGGATCGAGCTCCGGGTGATTGGCGTTGTTGTGGTGCTGCCGGTGGGTGATCCACGCGATGCGGTAGGGCAAGAGCAAGGGAATCGTGGAAACGTGTCCGACCAGCTCGTTGAGCCAACGCAGGCGGCTTCCCTCGGTCGCGATGATCGAGTGCTGCGCTTCGTGCGACGGCAGGTAGCAGATGGTAATCGACAGGGTCGAGAGCACGAACGCCGCCCACAGGGGGAGGACGCCGGTGAAGGTGAGTGGCCATAGGGTTAGCCAGAACGCGAAGTTGCCGAGCCCCCAAGCGACCATTTCCCATGGTACGCGTCCCATGTACTTGCGCGCGATCTCCACTTCGTCGCGCTTGAGCTCGCGGTCGCTCCGTCCCGCTGCTTCCTGCGGCGCGATGGCCGGGGCGCTCATATCCAACGCCCCCGCATCGCCGCGACGATCCCCATCGAGAGCCCCAAGCCGAGCCCGAAGTGAATCGGCTCGAGCCCGAGCGGCGCCGGCACTCTCATCGCTTCGAGCGACTGCGCGATGAGGGGGGCGAGGAACGCGACACCGAACAGGATCGGGCCGGCCGCCGTGAGCCATGGGTTCGATCGTACGAATCTCATGAGGCCTTCCTTTTCTTGCGAGCGGGCGAGACGGCGCTCGTCCGGCTGCGGTGAACGACGAGGTCGAGTACGGAGTCCGCGAGCTCGTCGATGTCATCGACCTCGAAAACCGAGCTCCATGTCTTGTGACCGAGCAGTTGCGCCGTGCCGAAAGCGGCCGCGCAGCTGAACGCGAGCAGCGTCTCGACGTCGATCTCCGGGTGCCAACCGGCATCACGCGCATCCTCGACCCCCTCGCGCAGCGCGGCGATCCACTCCGCACGCGCGGCGCGCAACTCACGATCGCTGTGAGCTTGGACTTCCGGATGGTTGATCGCGCGAAAGTACGACGGGTTGTCGCGGGCGAACCGCACGTAGGAGCGGCCGAGGGCGCGGTAGCGAGTGACCGGGTCGGCCCCCGCCGCCTCGGCCCCCGCGTGCATGGCCTCGAGGCTGCGCCGGAATCCCTCTTTGGCGAGCTCGCACAGGAGCGCCCTACGGTCCGCGAAGTGTGCACCGGGCGCTGCGTGTGAAACGCCCAGATCGCGGGCGAGTGCTCGCAGGCTCAACGCTTCGATGCCACGCTCGGCGATGACCGCGGCGGCACGCTCGAGAATTGCTTCTTTGAGATTTCCGTGGTGGTAGGCCATGACGTTACCCGAATCTTGTCGTTGTCAAGATGTAGCGGGTCCGGCCGGATCTTGTCAATGGCTAGTTTGCGTTCGGGCGGATGATCCACTGGGGGGTGGCCATACCGGAGCCGGTGATCCTGCTGCCACGCTGGAGGTGGGGCCGTTGAACGTTCTGTTGAAGACCGACCGGCGACGGCCGGTGCAGGCGGTTTGACCCGACTCTGGATTTCACGATACGCCGCGGCTCAACGATGTACGTATTGCGAGCCCGCACTCCCGCTACGAAGACTGGTGAGACATGCGGGCTACGCCGAGCTCGGAGGTAGCGACGATGGCAGCGACAGGTTCTTGGGAAGGGGCGAAGCTCGGGGTGTTGATCGCCGTGGTGGTCGCGATCGGGTGTGGCTTGGCATACCGCTTCGTATCGCCGGCGCCGCCGCGCGTCATTCGCCTCGCCGCCGGTCAGCCGGACGGCGCGTATGCGAGGTTCGCAGAGCGTTACCGCGTCGAGCTGCTTCGACACGGCGTCGAGTTGCAGATTCGTCATTCGGCCGGGACGCAAGAGAACTTCTCGCTGCTGCGCAGCGGCGAGGTCGATGTCGCCCTGGTTCAAACCGGCATCGACGAGCCGGGGGAAGAGGAGCCGCTGCGAAGTCTTGGTGCGATGTTCTACGAGCCGCTGTGGATCTTCGTTCGCAGCGAGCTTGGTACCGAGATCCTCGCCGATCTGGAGGGAAAACGCCTCGATGCCGGCGCGGAAGGAAGCGGGACGCGCGCGCTTGCCGAACGACTGTTGCGCGACAACCAGATCACCGACGCGAATGCCGAGATGCTTGGCCTGGCCGATGTCGATCGGGTGCGGGCGTTGGCAGAGGGGCGGGTCGACGCGGCGTTCGTCGTGGCGAACGTAGACTCGCCGTTGTTGGCTGCATTCGTAGACCAGGACGGCTCGGAGCTGCTCGACTTCCGACGCGCCGAAGCCTATGCGCGTCGCGACCGAACGATGTCTCGGCTCTCGCTTCCGGAGGGTGTGTTGGACTTCGCGCGGAATATCCCGCCGCGCGAGAAGATCTTGCTCGGGGTCGTATCCGAGATGATTGCCGGTCCCGATCTTCATCCGGTGCTGGTGGATGTACTGCTGGGCGCCGCCAACGCGGTGCACGGCCCCGGCGACATCTTCGCGGCGCCTGGGGTGTTCCCGAATGCGCGCCAGGTGGCCTTTCCGCTCAGCCCGGAAGCCGACCGGTACTTCGAACACGGTCCGCCCGTGCTGCAGCGCTACCTTCCGTTCTGGGTCGCGACGCAGATCGACCGTCTCAAGGTAATGCTGATCCCGCTCCTGGTTCTCCTCGTACCGCTCGCACGCGCGTTTCCGCCGACCTATCGCTGGCGCGTGCGCTCGCGCATCTACCGCTGGTACGGCGACCTGATGGAGGTCGACATCGACCCGGCAACTCAATACGGGACGGAAGAGATCGAGCGTCGCCAGGCGCGCGTGCGCGAGATCGAGAGTGAGGTAGCCGCGCTGTCGACGCCGGCGTCGTACGGCGAGGAGCTCTACGCCCTGCGTCAGCACGTCGGCCTCGTTCGCCGTCGGCTGAATGCCGCGCGGGACGCCGCGCAGGCCGCCTGACGGGGGTACCTCTACGATTGGGGCGGGCCCCGGTCGGCGCATGCCCGACCGGGGCCCGCGGAGAGCTACTTGTCGGCCGCTTGGTCGAACGCGGCGAAGATTTCTTTCGCGACGCCGAGGCCCTGGATCGCAGCCGGAAAACCGGCGTAGACCGAGACTTGCATGATCGCCTCGCAAATCTCCTCGCGCGAGGCGCCGAGGTTCAGCCCGCCGGTGATGTAGGCGCGCAGCTGTTGCGGCTTGTCGAGCGCAGTCAGTAGGGCGATGGTGATCAGGGCGCGCTCTTTCTTGGCGAGCCCCGGGCGGCCCCAGACGTCTCCCATCACCGTCGACATGGAGAACTTGCTCCAGTCTTCGGCGATCTCCTCGGGGTACTCGAAGCTCGGAGCGCTCACCGGTGAGCCTGGCTTGAAGAGCTCCATCGCGGTAGCGATCGCGCGCTCCATGCGCTCGTCCTTCGGATTGGCCACGCTTATTTCTCCGCAGGCATCAATGCGAACACAGGGAATTCGCGGTCGCAGTAGTTCTGGAAGTGCCCCCAAAGCGGAAAGAAGTCGGTCAACTTGGGCCAAAGGGCAGCGCGCTCTTCGCTTCCGAGCTTGCGCGCCACGATCGGCCACCGCTTCGCCTTGACCTGGACCCAACCGTTCGGATTGGCCTCGAGGTTCAACACCCAGAGTGGATGACGGTCGAGACCGGCGATCGAGCCGACCACCATCATGTCCTCGCCGTGCTCCATGTAGTTCACCGGAGCGATCACCTCGTTGCCCGATTTGCGGCCGGTCATGCCGAGCAGCAGCGTCGGTCCGCCCTGGGTGAGGAACGTGTCCCCTCCACCGTCGAGCTCGAGATAGCGCTTCACGTGTTCTTTCGAAATCGACCGGATGGTGGCTTCGTCGCGGGTTGCCATCAGGTTGTCCCAGGCTTCCTGTTCGACGTAGTCTGGTTTTGGCACTGCTTGCGGGCTCATTTCGTTCTCTCCATCGAAGTTCGGGCCGATCGCGCGATAGGATCGGCCAAGTTGGTTCTACCGGCAACGCGCGGCGCTTCGGCGTGCCGCGCAGCGATCGTTCCGACCCATCGGAACGATTCGATAACAGTTTGAGCTTCAGATTTATCCGCAACGCCGGCTTAACGTCAAAGCACTTCGCCGATTTCGAGCGGACCGCTCGACGACACCCCGGGCGGCGTCCAGCCTGGACTGCCCGTAGAGGCCACGGCGCGCCGTATTCCGCTCCGTTCGCGGGCTTGACAGATTGACGCGCTGCGTTACCATGATGGTGCACGGATGGAGAGGAAAGGAGGTAAGAGCAATGACAGCTCTTCCGGTTATTCCACTCATCACCCAGGTTCCTCTGGATCCGGTCGCGAATGCCGCGATTGTCCTCGAACCTAGCTTCGGCTTGGCGCTCGTATTCGCCACCGCCGCGGTTCTGGTCGTGCTCGGCGCGAGTATCTCATTTCGTCGAGGCGGAGAGGCCTTCCGGCAAATCGATGTGCGGCCATCGATGGATCCGAGGCAACCGTTTCCTGCTCAATCCTGAAAGAGGCGACGAAGGCCCCGCGGCGAGCGCATCGCCGCGGGGCCAGGTAGTGCCGGGGCCGTACCCGATCGCGGGATTCTCCGGCGTCGGTTCTACCGGTATTTACGACCCGGCGGCGGGCAGTATGGCGGTGGCGATGCTCAACAGCAGCGCGAACCCGCACATGTCGGTCACGGTGGTCAGCACGGGCCCCGAGGCCAGCGCCGGATCGACGCGCAGCCGCTTGAGCGCCAATGGGACCATGCCTCCGAGCGATACGGCGACCACGGTGTTGATGGCGAGCGCCGTGCCGACGACGACTCCCAGCCGAACGTCCCCCTTCCAGAGCCACGCTGCAGCTCCGATCAGAAGTCCCAGCACCAGCCCGTTGATGAGGCCGACCGAAATCTCTTTGCCCCAAACCCGCAGTGCGTCGACCGGGCGAATCAGCCCAAGTGTGAGCTCGCGCATGCTGACGGCGACGGCCTGATTCCCCGAGCAGCCGCTCATGTCCGAGACGATCGGCAAGAAGACGGCGAGCGCGATGACCGCCTCGAGAGTTTCCTGGTAGAGCGCGATTACACTGGCGGCGACGATGTTGAGAACGATGTTGATGGTCAGCCAGGAAAGCCGGCGGCCGGAGCGCGACAGCACCGGCATCGTCCGCAGCTCTTCTCCGCCGACGATGCCCTGGGACTTGAGATGATCGCTCTTGGAACGATCCTCGAGCGCTTCCTGGATGTCGACCCGCCGCACGACGCCGACCAGCGAGTCTCGCTGCGCTACGACCGGAAGTCCGACGAAGGGGTTCTGCTCGAACACGTCGCGCAGCTCGTCGAGAGGAAGATCTACCGATATATTCAGCGGCTTCTCGATCATCAGCGATCGAATCGGTGCCTGGGTGTCGGCCAGCAGGAGATCGCGCATCGGCAGAACGCCGACGAGTCGGCCGTCGCGTGCCACGACGTAGCCGTATTGGACGTCGTAGTGCCGGTATCGCTCGTGGTTGGTGCGTAGGTCTTCGATGACGTCCCCGACCCGCGCGTGGGCAGGATAGCGCAGGTACTCCTCGATCATGAGGCCGCCGGCGAGGTCGGCCGGGTAGGCAGCGAGTCGCCGGGCGATCCGCGCCTCCTCGGGTTCCATACGGGCGAGAATCGCCTCGGCATGATCCTCGGCCAGCAGCGCCAGCAGATCCGCCTGCTCGTTGCTCGGCAGCTCGTTCATGATCGCGGCGGCGTCCGCGGCGTCGAGGCAGTCGATCAGGTCTGCCGCTTGGGCCTCCGGCAGCGTTTCGAGTACGCGAGCCGCGAGCCCGCACGAGACGAGGCTGAGGACCTTACGGCGCGGTTCCGGCTTCAAGTTGGCGAACGCGCGCCCGGTATCGGCACACGAGAGGCTCTCGAGAAGCTCGGTGATGCGGGCGGAATCGCCGCGCTCCGAAGACTCGGTCAGGGCGAGCCAGGGGGACTCTTCGATCTGCTCGGTTTCCAACGCTTCCTCCTCGCTTGCTCGGTCGCCGTCGACGGAGTCGATACGGCGACTCGAGAGGCGAGTCTACGCGACGCAGCGCATGTCGTCGACGTCACTCGCGGTGACGTCGACCGTCCAACGTTGGAGTTCGGTCGCTACGGCTCCTGTCGAGGTGTGCAGAGCCTCGGCTACAGGGACATCAGGAAGTGTTTGAGATCCCGGCGCCGTCGTAGCGCCAGTGCGGCGACTGTGGCCAGGGCGAGTAGACCGACTGCCGTTCCGGTCCCGGACGATGCCGGCGCCGCGGCCGGTAGGTCGACGCAGGTGCCGGCGCTGTCGGGGAGGTCGCAGCGCTGCGTGCTTCCGCTGCACGGTTCGTTGCAGCAGATGTCGGCGACGCAGTTGCCCGAAATGCAGTCGACCGGATCGATGCAGGGGGCGCCGTCCGGTGCGGGGGTATTGGTCGCGGTCGCCGTAGGCGTGACCGTCGGCGTTGCCGTCGCTGTGCTGGTCGCTGTCGCGGTCGGCGTCGCTGTGGCGGTTGCGGTTGCTGTGGCGGTTGGGGTCGCCGTCGCGGTTGCTGTCGGGAGGATGCTGACGCAGCCGCGGCTTTGCGGATCGCAGGTCTGTCCGTCGAAATAGGTTCCTCCGCTGAACTCGCATGTGGTGCTATCCGTATTCACACAGGCGTCGATCTCCGCTTCACAGCATCCGGTGGTCGGACAATCGCCCTCGCATCGTGACCTGATCGAGAAGGAAAGTACGCAAGAGTCGAGCGGGCAACCGTCCAAACAGACCGTCTCGCTTTCGGCGAGAGTGGCTTCTTGGCAGGTTGCACGGCACACATCGGCAGGTCCCTCGCATCTGCAGCAAAGGCTGCAGGTCTCTTCGTCGCAGACGGTCCCATCGCCGGCGTAATACGTCAATGGCTCGTCGCATTCGGCCATAGTGGTTTCGATACAACCTTCGGGGGTACAGCAAGCTCCCGTCGCCGGTGGCTGAGTTGGAGTCTCGGTGGCGCCGGGCGTCGGCGACGGTAGGTCGACGCACTCGCAGCTCGTGCCGACGGTGGTCAGTTGGCACTGTTGCGTCGGCGACGACACGGCGTCGCAGGGGCCGATGGTCGACGGCAAACTGCAGCCGAGGTTGGCGCAGGCGTCGGTGCAGGAGACGGCGGGTGCGGTCGTGGCCGTGCACTGGATCTGGCCGAAATTGCAGACGCACTGGCAACAGACGTCGACTTGCTGTGCCGGCGCCGCGCCGGCGGATGCGATCGTCAGTCCGACGAG
>JANQHZ010000481.1 GCA_028282445.1 Candidatus Binatia bacterium
GGTTTGGGTTGGCGAGTTGGTCGGCAGCGCGGTGAGCGGCGTGACGTCGCATCCATCCTCGACGCAGTTGACGCCGATGGCGAAGGGACGCTCGCCGACCTCGATGGTCGATAGCGGCTCGTGGTGAACGAGGTCGACGGCGGTTACGGTGTCGTCGCCAAAGTTGGCGACGTACCCCATCGAACCGTCGCGCAGGATTCCGATACCGGAGGGGCGCCGCCCGACCGGGATCTTTCGGTGGACGCGCAACCAGAACAGATCGATGACTTGCAGGAATCCGTCTTCCGTCGTCACGTAGAGGAAGGTTCCGTTTGGGTTGACCGCGATGCCGCTCGGCCGACCGGAGACTCGAATGGTCGACGTGGCCTGTAGCAGATCGAGGTCGATGACCGAGACGTTCCAGGATCGGAAGTTGGCGACGAAGGCGGTTCGCCCGTCCGGTGAGATCGCGACCCGATTCGGGTTGCGCTGGACTTCGACCGTCCCCGCACTCAGCCCTTCGATGTCGACGACACTCACCAGGCCCGGAAACTTGGTGTGCGAATTGGTGACGACTGCATTTGCGCCGTTCGCGCCGACCGCGACGGCGTTCGGTCCCGCCTCGACCGCGATCGTGTCGATCACCTCGAGTGTTGCGGTGTCGACAACCGACACCGATGCCGCTCCCCGGTTGGCGACGAAGACGCGTCCGCCGTCCGGACTGACCGCGAGGCCAACCGGCCCGGCGCCTACCTCGATCGTGTCGAGAACGCTCTGCGACGCCGTGTCGATCGCGGTGAGGGAGTCGGAGAGGAAGTTGGCGACGTAGGCGCGCGAACCATCGGCGGCGACCGCGATCCCATCGGGATCTTCTCCGGTCGGAATGGTCGCGACGACGGTATCGCTCTCGACGTCGATTACCGAGACCGTATTTCCGCCCAGGTTGGCTACGTAAGCGAACGGTTCACCGATGCTCTCGACCGGCAACAGTACCGCGGCGATCGCGAACAGGCGTGTCGCGACCGTTCGTCTTGCAGGAATGCAAGTGAGAATTCTCCCGAGCTGCCTGGAATACGAGAGCGGCATCGCGGCCCCTCATTAGCAAGTTGCATGCCCCGGCTAAGCGATCTGAAACTCCCAACGGATGCGGTCGGGATACCGGGAGCCCCTTGCCTTCGTGCAAGGGCTCGCCTCGCGGCCCTGCGATGGGCGCCCTGTACGAAGCGGTTCAGTGCGTCGGTGGCTCGCGGATATTCTTTGGCGTTTTACCCCGACCGTCGAAACCGCTAGTTAAAGGGGCTCAAGACGATGGCGTCGCGGTGCGGCGGCGCCGAGAGTGGAACGAGGAGAGCGAGAACCGATGAAGATCGTCGTCGATTTTGATTTGTGCGAAGCCAATGCCGTTTGCATGAAAGTCTGCCCCGAGGTGTTCGAGGTGGACGAGAACGACTACCTGATCGTCAAGGATGAGAATCCGCCCGAAGAGCTGCGCGCCAAGGTCGAAGAATCGGTCCGGCGCTGCCCTCGCCAAGCGATCAAGCTCGAAGACTAGCGTTCGCTAGTCTTCGGAGTCCAAAGCGCGCGCATTGCGCGCGCGGCCAAAGGCGCTTTGCGCCGTCCCAAGCCCTTCTCGGCCGTTGGCCTCGAAGGGCGTCCCAATCACGGCTGCACGCCGTGGGCGGCCCCGTATACCATTCGCGACGCCGTTAGGCGTCGCTTGGGACGGCAGGGCGAAGCCCGCCTTGGGACGCCGCGCAGCGGGATCGCACGCGCGGCGATGCTGCGCTCTCGGCACGTTGCAGGCGTTCGTTTGGATGTTGGGCAGCGGCTTGGGACGCGCGGCGAAGCCGCGCTTTTCGCACGCCTGCGGCGTGCGGTTAACGATGTTGCGCTTGCTTTAACGCATAGGGGGTTGTGTGGACTGATCGACTGGAGCGCTTCGGGGCGGAGTGTGTGGCGGTGGGGTGGCGAGAGGCGCAGGAGGGGACTATGCGCAGAATGATTGCCGACCGTACGGGACTGTTCTCGCTCGACATCGAGGTGCAGGGCGGTGTGTTGCACGACGCGATCGAGCACGACCGCGCCGAAGAGGTTCTGAGTACCGCGATGGCGGCGGCGCTGTCGGTGTTGACCGAAGACGAGCCTTGGCTGGATGAGTATCTCGAGCACATGGCGCACTTCATGTTGGCGATGCGTCACGGAGTCACCCGCGAGGGGTTTAGTTGAGCGGTAGCGAATGAAGGCGGCTGTCGACTATTGCCGTTCGTTCTAAGTGTTTTTCCGTAATTTCCTCCGGCTCGCGGTCGCGCTAGGCTGCTCGCGGACTTCAGGGGAATACGATGACTGAACGCAATATCCGTGACCGCGATGGGCGGTTCGAAATCTCGCTCTCGGTGCACGACGAGGATCTCGAGGATGCGGTTCATCACCAGGATGCGGAAGCGGTTCTCAGATCGGCTCTGCTACTGTCGTTGGCGGTTCTGATGCAGTCCGAACGCTGGCCGGACGAGGCGCTGCGCTCGATGTCTGCATTCATGAAGGAAATGCGGCAAAGCCTGCTCCAGTAGCGCCTCCCTTCAAGAAACGGAATCCGGATTCACGACTCCGGTTTCCGGATTCTCGATCTTCGGAAGAGCTGACGAGACGCCGACTCTTCGTCATCTTCTTGATAAACGCTGACGCCGGCGTCAGCATGGCCAATGCAAATGACAGGTCAACACGCACTGGCCCAGTTCTTGCGCGATGCTGAAGACAAGATGTCGGATGCGTCGCACTTCAGGCACCTCGGGGGAGGCCGCAAGGGGCTCTTTTTGTTGCTGCGGTACATTTTCATTGCCGCGGCTTCCTACCTCGTCCTCCTCAACCAGAGCGTCGTCGACCCCAGTCACGCGCTGATGATCGCGGTGGCGCTGGCCAGCAACGTAGCGCTGTCCATCGTTTCGCCGGCGCTGGTGTTCTCGTGGTACGTCGAGGCGCCGATCCTGATCGCCGACACTCTCTGGGTGTCGTGGGCGTTGCACTCGACCGGCGCTGCCGGACAAGAGTTCTTCCTGCTTTACTTCTTCGTGTTGTCGCTGGCGGCGCTCGGCGAGAGCCTGCTGCTGGTTTTGCTGGGCAGCACCATTCTCAGCCTGGTCAACGTCTACCTGGAGGGGTGGCACCCCAACAACCTGATCCAGGTGGTGTTCTTCTACACGGTGGCGCTCTTCTACGGATACGTCATCAAGGAGATCAAGAGCGAGCGCCAGCGCGCCGACCGTGGCGTCATTTGGGTGCGCGAGCTCGAGGCGAAAGTCGAAGAGCGCACGCGCGAGCTTTCGCGTCTCTACGATGCCCTGACCGAGTCCGAGACTCGCTACCGTGCGGTGTCGGAGATGATGTCCGATTTCGCGTACGCCGCGACGGTGGGGCCGGAGGGGCTTTCCTTCGACTGGGTGACCGACTCGTTCAAGCGCATCAGTGGCTACGCGATCGAAGACCTGCAGGAAGACCCCGGCAAGCTACTGCACCCCGACGATGTCCGGCGCGTCCAGCGGGAAGCGCGTCGATTGATGCACGGCGAGCGTTTCGTGTCCGAGTACCGGATCATCACGCGCGACGGCGAGATTCGTCGCCTGCGTACCCATACTCGTCCGGTCCTCGAAGAAGATGGCCGCACCCGCATCTACGGTGCCGGGCAGGACATCACCGCGCGTGCACGACTGGAAGAGGAGCAGAACCGTCTGCTCGAGGTGCTTGAGGCGACGCCCGATTTGGTCGGCATCAGCAACCCGCACGGCGATGTCCTCTACTACAACCTCGCGGGTCGAGACATGCTCGGCGTGTCGCAGGACGCCGACATATCGGGAGAGCACGCCTCGACCCATCAACCGCAGTGGGCTTGGGAGCTGATGCAGAAGGAGGCGATCCCAATCGCGCTGCGCGAAGGCTCGTGGCAGGGCGAAGCGGCGGTGTACGGCCCCGACGGGTACGAGATTCCGGTCTCGCAGGTGGTCGTCGCCCACCGCAGCCGCGACGGCAAAGTGACCGCCTTTTCGACGGTCGCGCGCGACATTACCGAGCAGAAGCAGCTCGAGCAGGTGTTGCAGCAGGAGGTTCGCATCTCGACCGCGATGGCGCGCGTCGGCCGCGATCTGATCGCCGTGCTCGACGCCTCGGTGGTCGTCGATCGTCTCTGCCGGCTGACGCCGGAGTTGCTGCGTTGTCAGGCGAGCGCGACCATGATGCTGCGACCGGAGTCGACCGACATGGTGCCGGTCGGTTGGTTCGGAGGCGAAGCGGAGACGCTGTCGCTCGAGGGGATCGGCTTCCCGTCCGA
>JANQHZ010000495.1 GCA_028282445.1 Candidatus Binatia bacterium
CTGGTCGAACACGAGCTGGCCAACCCGGAGGAACGCGACCGTTGCTTCGACCATCTCGAGCAAAACGCCTCGGCGCTCCTGGCCGACGCAGCCGACGACGCCGGTATCGAGGGCTGGTGGCCGGGCGTCCCGGAGGTCGATACCAAGCTGAGCCTGGCCAGGACCTGCCTGAAGCTGATGCGCGGAAACCGCTCCTCGAGCTGTTCGTTCTGGTTCGCTCCCGGCACGGAGATCGTGAGATCCGTCGTCTACGGCCGGCCGGTCACTTCACCAAGATGGGAAGAAAACGAGAAACACAGCCTGCGCGAAATGACCTAGGGATCCGGCCGCAAACGGGCTCGGAGGCGAAAATCGCCTGCGGCCACGAGCGCAAGGAGGCGCAAGCCAAGTCGGGTTTTCGGCCGGACCTCTAGTCTAGCCTGGACAATTGATGAGTTGAGGAAGCGCCCGCGAAAGTGCGGATCGATGAAGTCATTGCGGCAACCGTCTCGACCCGTCGTCACAGAATTCACGATTATTGCGGGCTAGCTTGCCGATTCTGGGAGCAGTGCGCCTTATCTTGATCACTATTTCGTGCAGCAAACAGCCGATGGATACGTAGTTTTCACAGATTCCAGGGTGGCACGCAGAGTGCTTTACTATTTGCCTGGAACGTGGAGGCGACAATGATGAGTCGGCAAAAACGATCAAAGTTGGTGCTTCACCTGAGCAAGCCCTGGGAGGTCGGCGAGGCCCTGGGATGGTCCCCCTTACCGGCGCTCATCGACCGTTGCGACGCCGATCGATGGCTGGTCGAGCTCGAGAAGCCCTTCACCTTCGGCCACTCGGAGTATCGCTACTTCGCAGTCGCGCCGCGCCTCGAGGGCTGGAGCCTCGAAGAGGCCGACGCCACCGAAGTCCCCTGCAAGATCGTACCGGTCGATCCGGACCCGAGCGCCCTGGCGCGAATCGACCAAGCTGCGTTCGATCGCACCGAGATGACCGGATCGGTCACCGACTACCGGCACTGACACCCGGCTGCGTCTCAGCTCGGTCACGCAGATAGACTCGGACCGAGGACGGGTCGGCCGTCGCCAGGCGAGAGAATCCCGCTCGCTCGGGGGTAGTCTCGATCAACGTCCAGTAGGGGTCGTCGACCAGGAAGCTTTGGCGGCCGCGTTCCATGGTGACGATTACGTCGACGTGCTCGTCGCGCACATAGGCTTCCAGGCTTCGCTCCCCCTTGTTCCAAATCTTGATCTCTTCGAAGCCGTCGCCGAGCAGCTCGCCGAAACCGTCGGTGAAGGACAGGACGTGTACCGGCCGACTCAGCTCGAGTGAGCGAAGCTGGAGGACGGTATCGGTCACCGGCCGCGCGAGCTGCACCTCCGCACCGATCCCCGTCGGCCCCTTTGCGAGTCGGGGCAGTGCGTACGGCGTCGGCGTGGCCGCCACACACGCGACCGCCGCGAACATCGCAACCCAGGGGGAACGAATCGGCAGCGACGGAAGAATGACACTCGCCGCCAGGCCCACCCCGATGATCAGGATAACTCCCGGCGCCAGGAGGTAGTGCGGCTTTGGAAACACGATCAGGGCCGCCGTCACAGTAAAGCTCACTACGGCGACGGCAGGGACAACGAGCTCTCCACACCGCTCGCGAAGTGCGCGACGGCGCGGCGGATCGGTGCATACCATCAAGATCGAGCCCCACGCGACGAGCGCAAGAATCACGGCCTCGACGGTGGCAGCCCACCCGGACGCCGACGTCGCAACCAGCGGAAAGTGCTCGAACGCGCCAAGCGAAAAAAATCGCAATACTCCGAAGGAGTTCTCGAGCAGATGGCGGGCAAAGGCCGTGGGATTGGCGAGCACGGCCTGGAGGACTCCACTGGCCTCGCCGAACTCCTTCGCCCAGATGGACAGATAGGCTGTACCTTCGCCATTCCAAGAGATCCAGTTGCGGGCAAAGTGCTCGCGGAGAGCCCCGAACAGGCGCCCGCCTTCGAAGCCGGGGCTCCATACCGGCGTTCCCATCGCCAACGCTCCCGCCAGGATGCCGACGCTGCCGGCGATCAGTACCGTGGCCCGACCGCGGCGGCGATCGCTCCGTGACTGCCAGAGTGCCGCAAGCCACACTGCGATCCCGGGCGGATAGAGCTCGGGCCGGGCATATGCGGCTACGAGCAGAGCGAGTCCAACCGCCGCCGTTCGATGGACGCGATCGGCAAGCATGCGCGACAGAGCCACCCCGCCCAAGACCACTGCCACCGCGAACGAACAAACCTTGCTTTCGATTGGGACGTTGAGATCGGAGACGAGGAAAAGCAAGGCGATGCCCGTGGCCACCGCGGCACGGCGGGTGGTGAGCAACACGAAAACGTAGACGAGCGCGGACACGACGTAGGAGAGCAGCTGCACGTTGGCGGCGTACACCCTGAGGGGATCCGACAGGATGGCTCGCAAGGGCTTGAGCCACAGTGCGTAGAGCGGGCCCCAGGCGGGGTCGCGCCCGGCGATCGTCGACACCGGGAGCTTCGCCATGTCGATGTAGTACGGCTCCATCGAGCCGGGGGGGTCGAAGACGCCGGCAAAGCCCGCCAGGTAGCGCGCGTTGGAGGCCAGCACCACCAGCATCCCGACAATCGCCGCCCTGCGGTCGATCGGGTCGAGACTGGCCGGCATGGGCGAAGTATGGATGCAGTCGTTGGACGCTGTGCCGCCGGCCCGCTTCAAGCGGCGGCGTTGGCAGCGCGCATCGATCGAGTCTCGCGCAGCAGCGACACCATCTTGTCCACTGCCGGCCTGACCGTCCCCTCCTGGCTGGCCTCGGTCACCTCGAACTCGACACCCACCTGCGAGCGATTGTCGCGAATTCCCAAATTGAAGCGCAGAGCGACTTGCGCACTCTGCGGCCCGCGGGCAACCACCTCGCCGACGTTCTCGCTCGGCCAACGCAACTCGCCGAGCTGCCACCCATTGAGGTCGAATCCGGCCTGCACGGTGCCGGCGAGCAGCATCACGCGCTTGCGACCCCGCGCCATCACCGACGCACGCAGGGTTCGCGACGTCGAATCGTCCGCCAGAACCACCGGCGCCGGGCTCGCTTCCTGCAGGCGGGCA
>JANQHZ010000512.1 GCA_028282445.1 Candidatus Binatia bacterium
CATGATGCTGCGACCGGAGTCGACCGACATGGTGCCGGTCGGTTGGTTCGGAGGCGAAGCGGAGACGCTGTCGCTCGAGGGGATCGGCTTCCCGTCCGATGCTCGCAAGCGCCTGGTCGGTGTCCTGCAAGAGGAAGACGTCGTCGAGGTGCACCACAACGACCCCAACGATCCGTTGCGCATTCCGATCCTGGCGGAGAAGTACGACGTCCGCGCGACCCTCTACATGGCACTGCGCCGCGGCGACAAGCTGATCGGCTATCATACCGCGAGCTACGTCGGAGAAGGCAGCGCCTTCAACGCCGAGCAGAAGAGAATCGCGCGCGGCATCGCGCACCTCGCATCGCTGGCGCTGGAGAACTCGCGCCTGACCGCGTCGCTAGAGAAAGCCAATCGACTCAAGTCGGAGTTCGTCGCGACGATGTCGCACGAGCTGCGCACGCCTCTCAACGTCATTCTCGGACTCAACGACCTGCTGCGCGACGGCGAGTACGGCGAGATGTCGGAAGAACAGCGCGGCATCTGCGATCGCGTCGAGCAGAGCGGTTGGAACCTGCTCGAGCTGATCAACTCGACCCTCGACCTCAGTCGACTCGAACAGGGCAAGCTCGAAATCGAGCAGCGCGACACCGATATCCGGCGCTTGTTGGAGCAGTTGAAGATCGAGATCCAGCCGTTGCTGGAACGCAAACCCGCCGTGAAGATGGTCTGGGATGCCCCGCTCGATCTGCCCGAGGTGCGCACCGATCCGGCCAAACTCAAGGTGGTGATCAAGAACCTCATCACCAACGCGCTCAAGTTCACGGAGGAGGGGGCGGTGACGATCAGCGCGACGGCGCAGAACGGAACCATGCACTTCGGCGTATCCGATACCGGCGAAGGGATCCCGGAGGATCAGCTCGGCACCATCTTCGAGCCTTTTCGCCAGGTAGACGGATCGATGACCCGCCGTCACGAGGGCGTCGGCCTTGGCCTGCACATCGTTCGCCGCTACGTCGACCTGCTCGGCGGTGAGGTCGACGTGCAGAGCACCGAAGGCGAAGGCTCGGTCTTCCGCGTCTCGATCCCACGCAACCCCAACGAGCCGGAGAGCTGGCGCCCCTCGTAAGATCCAAGCCGGTCCGCGAAAAACTTCCCCCTTTGAAAAAGGGGGACCGAGGGGGATTTGTCGGACGAATCGGTTGAGCATGGAGGATCTTTCGAAGGGCACGGGCATGGGCGAGGGCACGGGCACGGGTTGGTGGTCGCGCGAGCGCGACTGCCATTGCCGCGCCCCGATGCGATCCGACCATCCTCAGCCTTCGCCTCGCCTACGCCTCAGCCTCTTCTGAATAGCTACCCGACCGACGGTCGCTTTGACGTCCGTCTCCCCGCAGGCTACTCGGGTTTTTCTCCTCGCGTGGGTTTCGAGGAGAACGCAAGCCACAAGGAGCCGTGATGGTCGATGTCATGAAAGGGGTGCGTGTCCTCGAAGTCGCCGAGCACACGTTTGTGCCGGCGGCGTCCGCGGTGTTGGCGGACTGGGGCGCCGACGTCATCAAGGTCGAGCACGCCGAGCGCGGCGACGCGATGCGCGGGTTGGCTCGTACGGGCGTGATGGATCTCTCCCAGCAAGTGCACGTGCTGAACGAGCACTCGAATCGTGGCAAGAAGTCGATCGGCATCGATCTGACCAAACCGGAAGGTGTGGAGGTGGTCTATAAGCTCGCCAAGACGAGCGACGTCTTTATCACCAATAAGTTGCCGGCGGTGCTGTCGAAGCTGCAGATCGATATCGACGACATTCGCGCGCACAACCCCAAGATCATCTACGTTCGCGGCACGTCGTTCGGCCCCAAGGGGCCGGACAAGGACCGCGGCGGATACGACATGACCGCCTTTTGGTGTCGCGCCGCCAGCGCCAGCGGCGCCACCACCGCCGAAGTGAAGACGATCGCGCCGCAGCCGGGCCCGGCGTACGGCGATTCGATGGGCGGCGCGACCATCGCCGGCGGCATCGCGGCGGCGCTGTTCAAGCGCGAGCGCACGGGCGAGCCGTCGGTCGTCGACGTCTCGCTTCTCGCTATGGGCGCGTGGGCGATGTCGTCGGCGGTGGCGCTTTCGCTGCAAATGAAGGCCCCTTGGGCGCCGATCCCGATGGGCGGGCATGGGCCGGGAAATCCGCTGGTCGGCGTCTACCGGACTTCGGACGATCGCCTGATCAGCTTGGTGATGCTGCAGGGCTTCCACTATTGGCGAGACTTCTGCGAGCACATCGGCAAGCTGGAGCTCGCCGACGATCCGCAGTTCAACTCGCACGAGGCGCTCAGCGCCAATGCCGAAGACGCACGCGCCCACATCCGCGAGGCGATCGGCAGCGCCACCTTGGCCGAGTGGACGAAGCGCCTGAGCACGATGAAAGGGCAGTGGGCGCCGGTGCAGAACACATTGGAGCTCGCCGCCGATCCGCAGGTCGAGGCAAACGGCTACCTGGCGCGCACGGCGACCAAGCACGGCGTCGAGTTCGATCTTGTCGCCAGCCCCGTGCAGTTCGACGAGCGCCCGACCGGCACCGAACGCGCGCCGGAGTTCAACGAGCACGGCGATGAGATCCTACAAGAGCTCGGCTACGACTGGGACGCCATCCTCGCGCTCAAAGCCGCGGGCGCGGTTAC
>JANQHZ010000585.1 GCA_028282445.1 Candidatus Binatia bacterium
ATCCGAATCGTGGTATCGATTCCACGGTCGGTACCAGCCCTCGCAATCGAGCGTGCCGTCGGGCCAATAGGCGAGCTCGAGGCCGGGCGGCAGGATCAACTCGTTGCGCAACGCGATCGGCCGCTTGCGGTCGGACGTGCTGCGATGGCGCAGCCGGATCTCGACCTGATCGCCCGGTCGCGCCGCGATCGGATCGATTTCGAACCAGTCGTAGCCGTCCACAGTGTCGTAACCGGGAGTGCCGGACGGTCTCGGAGTCGCCGTGGGCAGTGGCGGGACCGTTCCTCTCACATTCCACGGAGTGCGCAGCGGGGTCGGCGGCGGCGTAGGACACGCGCCTCCGCAACCGACGGCCAGCAGGTTCGGCTGCAGCTCAGACGGAATCCTCGCAACTCGCTCGGCCTTCTCGATGTCCAGGACATCGATTGCGCGATGAGTCGAGACGTAGAGCCGCCTACCGTCCTGGCTGACGCCGAAACCCTCGACATAGCGGTTCGCGTCGTCGCGCCGGACCTCGGAAACCGTACCGTCCAACGACACGATGACCGTCGACTTCGCGCGATTGTACTCGTTGGTGTTGACCGCAATGAAGTCGCCGCTCGGTGACGCCGCCAACACGGAGTACGCGCGCTTGTCGCTCGCGAGCTGGGCCAAACGTTCCGGCTCGGCGTCCTGGTCGATGGCAACGCGCAATAACCAGCGGCCGTCGTCGGACGGCGTGTAGTAGGCATGGCCGTCGAGCAGCGCCGGGATTGAGGCCGCCGAGAAGTCATACGTAAAGAGGCTCGAGTCGCGCGTATCCATCACGACGACCGGTTCCCGACTGACCGCCACGTAGGTGCCGTCGGGCGATACCGACAGGTGCCGATAAGGCGCCCTGCCCGGCGCTCTCAAGCTATGGACCACTTCGTTGCCGGCGAGATCGACGACACTCACCAGGATCTCGCCCTCGACCGGTGTATCACGAACCGAAAAGGCGACGTCGCCCTGCGGGGCGGCGATCGTCCACAACAGGCTGTCGTCGAGTGCGCTCTGGCTGAAGGCACCGGTCTCCAGATCGATCGTCGTCCACAAGCCGTCGATGTATTCACCCGGACCGCTCGGAGACAGCCACTCAACGACGTGGGCCTTGCCGGCTGATGTGGAGAGCGAACGCACACGGTGACCGTCATCGCTCAGCGGCACCCGGATCGTCCCGGTCGAGTCGGCAAGCACCACGGAATTGAAGGCAGCCAGGTCAGGCCCGATCCTCCACCAATCCTCGAAGACCGCGACGTCCGGCTGTGGCGGCAGCTCGGGCAACACGGCGTCCTCGAGCAAACCGGCCACATCGGCGATCGAACCTCGAACCGACAGCGACCCGAGAATCGGCGCGTCGCGCACCGCACCGACCACCTTTCGTTCCGCCGTATCGACCACCAGCAAGTGAGGCTGCTCTTGCATCGCAACCAACAGATGCTTCCCGTCCTCGCTAAGCGACATATCCAAAATGAACGAGGACACCTGGATCATCGCCCGCGTTTCGCCGGCGACCGGGTCGACGACCGCGATCCGGTGCCGGCCATTGTGGGTCGCGCTCAAGGAAACGTA
>JANQHZ010000599.1 GCA_028282445.1 Candidatus Binatia bacterium
GACTTGTCGAAGAGCTCGGCAGGATCGCCCAGGTAGATCTGATCGACGTCGTTATAAATGGCGCGGCCGGCACCGCCGCCCATTTCGGGAATGGCGAAACGGTAGCAGGTGAACCCGGTCTTCCATCGTCGACGATCGAAACCCTCGAGATCCTTCATCAGATAGATTTCGTACACGCGCGACGGGTCACGCACTTTGGTCACCGACCAGATAAAGACCCGTTCCGCGCGGTACTGGGCGGGCTCGGTACCCACGTAGATGCGAACCGGCGGACCACCGTGGGGCTCCACTCCGGGCTCGACTTCCAGCCGCACGCACTCCGGTCGGCTCCGAATCCCAGGGCCGCGATGCCATCCCGAAAACAAAATGTAGGGAAGCTTGCGATCCTTCAGCGTCGTAGCGAATTCACCCTTGGCCAACTTCTCAACCTCACGTTTCGCTCTTGGGTGCGAACAAGCGCGTGATCAGCTTCTGCAGCTTCGACGGCTTGTCCACCAAGTACCAGATCAGCATCAACGTGTTGCGTGCACCGTCGCCTTCCCGCATCTGCTCGACACTGTGCCAACTCTCGGTCGTAACGGGAAACGCGTAGCCAGAATTCGGGGTGAACGGCAGCGTCTTGACCTTCTCGAAGGATCGGTCCGGCCGGCGACGGTGAAAGGATGTCCCCAAGTGTGCCTGCGACTCGTCGAGCGGAAGGTAGATCTGGGACGTGATCACCTTGTCGAGGTTGTCCGCGTGAACCGAGATGCGGTAGCCGGCGATGTCGCGAAAGAGCACCGGACGTTGGACCGTACGAACCTCGATCGGGTCCACGCCAAAACGCCGGGTCAGCGCATCCCGAAACTTCGCTTTATACGCTCGCTCGATCTCAGGTGAGCGTACGTCTTCCAACACTCCCAGCCAAAAATCGCGCTTGGGCGCGGGCAGCTTGGCGATGTTCTCTTCGGTTAGCTCGAACCGGAGGCGGGCGTATCGACCGTCCGGTAGCAGTGCGTCTTTGTGTATCTGCTCATCGTACTGATCCTGCTCCGGCAGATTGGAGATCAACCGCTCGACCGTATCGGCATCGAAGATTCGCTCCAAACGAACGTGATCGAACGGCTCGCCCTCCAACCTCGTCGCCCCGATTCGCTCGACGAGAGACGCTCTAAGCCGGCTACCATCAACCGTTGTGTTCGTAACGTTCATCGAAGCCATTGCGGCGCACCAAGCGCGTCCGAAGACAATTCGCAGCCCGCGTCGGAGATTTCAACGGGTCGTGCCGCCGTACGATCAATCACTCGGCCAAATCCGGTGCCGCGAGCGTCTCGAGCAACACGTCGCTCAGGATCGTCACCTCCCCTTCGTAGACCTCGAGAGCCCGCTTTATGATCCGGATCTCGGCTTCCCGATTGTGGCGAGGAGTATAGGCGTTAGCGGTGGTGCCATCTCCCGGATAGCTGCCGCGCGGATCCATGAACAGATCGATTCCCGCGATGATCAGGCGCTCGGGAGCCAAGGCGACCGCCGTCGCCAGCATGGTCGCGCCGTTGGTCGGCGCCGCGTCGAGATTCATGGTGTCGAGGAAGGTCCCTAGCGAATCGACGGCCACAAATCGCAACGGCGGGTCTTTCAATCCAAAGGCGCGCTGGAGTTGCAGACGATCGGCCGCCGCTCCGCTCTGGAATCCAAAGATCGCCCCACGCACCTTCGCGACGGTTCCCCGGTCCCCGGTGAACACCATATCCGGCTCGGCCAGGAATCCCCGGTCCAGCCATCGATCGTTGACTCGGAAGAGAGAATCGTAGCTCAGCTCGAGCAACCGCGGATCTTCGGAAGATGGCCCACTGCCGAGGCAAAGAATGGTGGTCGGCCGCCCGAGCGCCGAGTCCAATTCCGACACGCGACCGATGCGGCGATAGCGTTGCCTGGCGACCCATTGCCCCGCCTTCGAACGCAACAAGGCCATCCCAATTCGGTACGGATGGAGTCGGCCCGATTGCTCGCTACGGCGCTGCTTGAGATCGCGCTGCATCAAAGGAGTCACCGCCTTCAGGATCTGAGCGGCCCCGGCGTCTGCGGAAACGAACCCTTCGACACCAGGCTCCATCTCTCCCGCGCTCGGACCCGACCCAATCCGGAGCACTGGAATATGGCGCCTGGCGGCGGCGGCCGTAACGGACTGGTCGATCCCATCGCCGAGCATCATCACCAACCTGGGATTCAGCCGCCGTAGCATCCGCAGCGCCGCACCGGCGAACGGCCACGGAGTCATCGCCACCCTGGTACCGGGGTGTTCCTGCAGCAAACGGAGGAAGACGTCGTGGCGCTCCGTCACCAGAACTGGAGCGACTCGAGGATAGCTCTGGCGCAAGAGGCCTATCACGTCGTCGACATCCTCGAAGTCGGACAGCTCGCAGCCCTGGAGCCAGAACGTTCGCGTCTCGGAGCCGGCGACGAACCCGCAACGGGCGACAACGCCGGGTCGCTCGGCTCCCCGGTCGCGCGGCGCGCGATCGGGCGCCATCACGGCTCGAACGCGAGCGACGATCGCTTCGCTATCGGGCAGCTCGGAGCGCACGGCCTCGGGGAGCGGGACACCGAACGGATTCGCAGCCCCCGCGCGATAGAGCGCGGCATGCATCTCTTCGAGACGTCGCGGCGGCCTCACCAAGCCACCTTCGATGAGCCTACGACAGATCTCGCCGAGCGGGCCGGCCTGTAAAGATCTTTGGAGCACGCGCTCACCGATTCGCCGCTTCAGCGCGTCCGGCTTCTCCGGAATCGGGTAGATGTAAAGGGTTTTCGACGCGGCCGCCGACTCGGCCAGCATCGATTCACTCTCCCCCGTCACCACGAGAACGTCCGCCAAGGCCACATAACCGAGGTACGGATTGGCGACCGCGTCGCGAGTCCACTCGTGCACGGTCGCGGATGCTGCCGCATTCTCTCGGATGGCGGCGGTGGCTTCGGCGCCGGTGCGCGGACTGGTGACGAAATGCAGGGTGCCGCCGGTTTCAGCCGCGAACGCCACCGCGTCGCGAGCCAAGCGTCCCGCGTCGTTCGCACTCAAACGGTGCTGTGCCGTCGTCCCGCCGACCAAGACCGCAATATGCGGCCGCCGACCTTCGAACAAGCCTCGCCAACGCTCGGCCGCCTCCGCGAGACGAGCCTCGCTCACCTGTGTAATCGGTACGCTCGTGATCAGCCGTCGAGGATGCGGCGGCAGCCTGAAATGGGCGCAGGTCACCGACAGGTCGAAGGCACCGGCTGCATCCGCGCCCTTGCGACCGAGTTGAACGAGCCGGGTCGTCGGTCCCCCGCGATATCCGATCCAGCGCGCCACCGGCGCAGCCCGCCGTCCCATCGCGATCACCAAGTCCGGCCAGGGCGGTTCGAGCGCCGACGAATCGGCGCGGCGCAGGCTCACTAA
>JANQHZ010000610.1 GCA_028282445.1 Candidatus Binatia bacterium
CTTGCCGAGCAGGTGCCAGAGGATGCGAAACATTCCGAAGAGGATGGAGAAAGTCGCCCAGATCATCACGATCGATCGTTCGAACCAGTTGCCACCGACCGCTTCGTAAACGTCGAAGGCGACGGCCTTGTGCTCGATCTCCTCGGCCGCGTGCCACGACCAAAGCGTCGCGAACTCGGAGTCGACTCCTTCCAGCCAGTCCTGACGCGAGAGCACCTGGTGCCCCAGGATGGCGGTAAAGTGCTCGAGGCCGACGGTGAATGCCAGCGCGATCCGGCGCCCGCGAAACCACGGCCGGTCGATCTTGCTGAGCCCCACCCACAGGCGCTTGAGGTCCTCTTGCACCAGGTCCTCGATGTCGGACAGCTCGTAGTGCTCCTGCGCAGCGGCATCGTAGAGCTGGTGCTCGCGGGTGTGGACGGCCTCCTGCGCCGCGAAGTTGCGCATCTCGGCGAGCAGCGCCGGGTCGGCGATCTCGTCCTTGAAGGACATCACGGCCTTGATGAAGAAGCGTTCGCCGGCCGGAAACAGGGGCGACATTGCGTGGGCGACCAGAGTCGCGGCGCTCCCGTGTAGCCAACGCCGCGAGCGGCGACTGTCGAACTCGAGCCCCGGTCGGCGCACCTGGATCGGCGGCCGCGGCACGGCGGTATGCTTGCGATTCGGAAGCGTGCTTCCGGCTCCGTTCGTCTCGGTGGATTCCTGCATGGCTTCTCCTGTCCTCGTCCTGTCGATCCGATCGGCGGCCGATCGGGTTGTCAGCAAGGACTCTATATGCGAGTATTACTCGCTTTCAACTCGCATTTGTGATGCGCGCCATTCCCACCACCGCCCTCATCAAGATTCCGCGCCAGCGGCGTTCGGCCGAGATGGTCCACGCCATCATCGATGCGGCCGTTCTCGTCATCGAGCACGACGGTGTCGCGAATTTCTCGACAAACCGCGTCGCCTCCGCGGCCGGCGTCAGCATCGGCTCGCTCTACCAGTACTTTGCCAACAAGGAGATGATCCTCGCCGCCGTGCTCGAGCGCGGCGTCATGGAATCCGAGGGGCTGATGCGCCGCCTGGCAAGCGCCGACCCCGAGGCCAGCATCGACGACGTCCTACGGCGTGTCCTCCACGCCCTGATCGCGGAGCTCGAGCCGGCGCGCGCGCTGGTGCGCGACGTGTTCTCCATCGTGCCGCTGGTAAACGAGGGCGGCATCTTATCGGTGCTGGAAACCCGCGTCGGCGACGTCGTCCGCGACTATCTGTTGCGTCACACCGACCGCTACCAGCTCATCGGCGGGCCGGCCGCCCTCTACGTCGGCGTCAACGCGATCGTCTACGTTTTCCTCAAGTGGCTGACCGAGCCGCACCCCAGCATCGACAAGGACGAGCTCGTCGAAGCGCTGGTGGCGATGCAGAGCGCCTCCATTCGGGCGACGAATCCGACTCCCGCCTGAAAAATCAGGAACCTTGTGACAAGGGAGGGCGATTGCCCCGCGCGGAAACGCGGACTAGTAGTCACGGCATCGTGACGTCCCTGCCCCGAGCGTTTGCAACCGACACGCGCCCCGACCAGGCAACGAGACGTCGTGACATCGCAGCCGGTGCGCGCGCACGCGCCACGAGCGCAGCCGTCGTCCTGGCGTTGCTCCTGTGCGACTCGATGCTCTTGCCCACGGCAAGTTGGGCTCACGCAGACCCTCCCGGGCAGCCTCCGGTCACCACTTGGGCAGGCCTGTGGGACATGACCCTCACCGATGCGGAGTTTTCCAAGCAAAGGGAACGGGTCTTCAGCGGGCTCGAGCTCGTCCTGGCGTACACCTGGAGCATTGGGGCGCCCCACATCGTTCAAAACGAGGCCGGCACATCCGTCGCCTTCGGCGTCTCGACGATCGGCCAATCGACAACCACCGAGGGGCAGAGCATCGTTCTAGGCTCGGGCGATACCCCGCTGGTGTTCTTCAGGCACGACGAGTGTTGGGAAATCGACGAGATCGCCCTCGGCGCCAAAGTCGTCGAGAGCGACGTCATCTTCTTCTCGGAATGGCTCCAGCGCGTGGGAGCCGCCCTCGGCGCGGCGGCGGTCGGATTGTTCCTACTGCCCTCACCGGACCCGGCGAGCAAGGGATCGGCGGTCGGGGCACTGGCCCTGCGCGGGGCCGTCGGCATCCTTGCGGGATTACTCGCGGTCGACGGCAACGACGACATCGGCGATCTACCGCCGAGAGTGCTCGAGTACCGCGAATCGAGCAACGGTGGGGTGTGCCCGCCCGAACCGGCGGCTCTCAGCGAGTACCCCAACCTCGAGCCGAACAGTCCCGGCTTTGGGTGGCACCCGGTGCTGCGAGACCCAACCGGCGAGGCGACGACGACAGCCTGGCTGCGCGCAACCGGGTGTTTCATGTGCGACGGTAGCAACCGCGTCGCATCCGTGTGCAAGGGGCCCGAGTTCGGCAGCGTCCCCTTCAACTGCCTCGCGCCCACACCCACGCCCGCACCGGTAAGCGATCCCCCGGATCGACGTGTGTCCATGATCGTCGAGCCGCTGGACCAGGCGTTGGGCTTGGCGGCACAGATTGTTCCGGAGGAAGGAAATCCGGGCGGGTTGACGGCGACGCGCGTGGAGCGGCTGCGCGAAGTCGCCATCCGCAACACGCTCGGTCTGGCCGACACGATGAGCGCACTCGCCATTCAACAGAACCTCGGCCTCGCCGGAATCGAGTCGGCGATCGACGAGCTCACCGACGCGCGCGCAGCGGTTGCCGACGGCGCGACCGAAAACGCGCTGCAGCACTACCGCAACTCACTGCTGGCTTCAGCGACGGCGCTCGACCGCGCCGAGACGGCGCCGCAGATCGACGCGTTCGGCCTCAGCATCGCGCCCGCCGCGATGACCCTCCCCGCCGGGCGACGTTTTACCGCAATGGCCCTCGCATTCGGCCTGCCGGACACGCAGGTCATCGCCGAGGCGATCGCGACCAGCTCCGACGAAACCATCGCCGCCCGCACTACCTCGCTCGACTCCGGTGTCCTCGAGCTCGAGGTGGCGGTCGGCAGCGACGCGCCCGCAGGTAAACACTCGGTCACGATCGAGATGCAACGCGCCTGCGTCGGCAGTTGCCGCGGCGGCGGCGTTTCGATTTCCGACTTGGTCACGGGAGTGAACATCGCGCTCGGGCGCGCTTCCGCTGAAACTTGCGCCCCTCTCGATGTCGACCGCGATCGAATCGTATCCGTGGCGGAGCTCATCCGCGCCGTGCGGGCTTCGCTGCTCGGCTGTTTCGTTGCCCCCGACGACGTCACGGCGGGCGACATCTCGATCTACGTCGCCGATACGGGGCCCCCTTCGGCGACTCCGACGCCGAGCGCGACTCCAACGCCGACACCGATGCCGGCTGATCTCGCGGTACAGATCCAAACCGATCGAGGCTGCGGGGAATCCGCGACCTTCGTCCCCGGGGACAGCGCCGTCGTCGCCATCCAAATCGGCGGCAGCCCTGAAGGTTTGCCGGTCGCGGTCAATGTCCTCGCCGACATCGAGAGCGAGCTCGGCAACCAACTGGTGTCGTTGTTCAGCTTCCGCTCGCAAGTAGGACGGACAGTTACGCGCGGCGTCCGCTTCGAGGCGGAAGATACCGAGTCCACGATCACGCTGATCGCCCAAGCACGCGCCGACAACCTGGTCGCGCAAGATCAATGCCGGACGACCATCGGCAGCGCCGATCCCTGTGCCGGATTGGCCGGCGCCCAGTGCTCGCAGAGCCAGTGCGGCATCCTTTGCCCGGAAGGCCTGGTGCAAGCGCCGTGCGTAATCGAAGGCAGCGGCTGCAGCTGTAGCGCGGTGTGCGGTTTACCGACTCCGACGCCGACACCGGGGCCTTCCTGCGGCGGCGGTCTATTCTGCGACCCGGAAGTCGTCGGGGCCACCTGCTCGTTCCGCTGCCCACTCGGCAACGTCGTGCAGGGCACTTGCCAATCGACCGGCATCGGCTGTCTGTGCTTCGCCCTATGCCTGTGAAGAACGGCCACTCTCGGAGCGGCAGATCCCGAGCCCCACAACCGCGCGCGGCAGGAGCTCTGGAACACCGAGCCCACTACCTGCGCCGGCTGGATTCATCGGCGCCGCAGCGGACTTCACGCGATCCCGGCACCACGATCGGAGCGACCAGCTCGGAGATGTAGGCGATGAGGCGATCGTGATGCTCCGCACGGTACTCGACGTACGACGGAGCGAGATCGCGATCCATCAAGTGGATATAGATCGCCTCGACTTCGAAACCCGCCTCAACAGCTGTTTGCATCTGCCCCCAGAACGCTGAGGTTACGTCCGGGTGATCCTGGACGTAGTTGCGATACAGATCCAAGGCATCGGCAATGAGAACCTTCTCACGTTCGAGCGGCGTCAGGCCTCGCCACTCCTCCCGTGTCGGATCCAACGGCGCCGAGTCCTCGTCTCCCGCCGCGGCTCCCTCTCTGGTATACCCCCAACGCACCAGGCCGTAAGCAAGCCAACTCGTCAATGTCGCCTGGCTGTCGTATGCAGCGGAAATCTGCATCGTCGGCTTACCGTCGTTGGTGACGACATTCGGCTTTCGCCCGCGAACGCGGTGAAACTCTCCGCCGAGGTCGACCGCAAGATTCCGCAACCACAGCCAACCGGCCTCGTATGTCGGGTCGGCGACGACGGCGAGCACCGCGCTCCGATACGCAGCAAGCGCTCGGCCGAGGTTTGCTTCGGCATCGGAAAGGAAGCGGTGCCCGCTGCGGTTCCAAGGGTCGATCTCCAAGCCATGCGAGTACATGTCACGAGCCCGCGAATACTCACCTGAGTGAAAAAGAGCGTCTCCCGCGTGGATCCACCACACCGCGTTGTCGGGACACAGCTCCACAGCGTGCTGGTAGCGTGACAACGCATCCTCGTATCTTCTCGCCGCAAAGCTGGATTCCGCCTGGTCGTATACTCGGATTGCCTCGGCACCGCATTCAAAAGCCTTTTCCGGAAACAGCCGACGCCCCGCGAGGTCGGTCATCGCATCGAGAGCCAGCGCCCCCTGAATCGTCCCCTCCTGCTCCTGCGCTACCCTCTCGAGAATCTCCATCGCCGCAGGCAGGTCACCCCTCTGGGCGGCCTCGATTCCCGAAGCGAAGGTCTCGGGCCTTTGCGTCGCACAGCCTCCAATCGAGAGCACGATTCCTATTGCGAGGATGCCCCTGATCAATCGCACCATGCAGGTACTCGCAGCATCCAGGCTCATCTGCCTTGCCTACCCGATCTCTGCCGTAAGAAGGTCTCCCCTGGATGACAATCGCACGAGGCGGTGTCGACTGAGACTCGCTTAGCCATAACACTCGCAGTAGCGCACGAGCCGGTCGATCCGGTTGCGGATCTCGGGTAGGTCTTCACCGAACGCCGGCAGGGTGACGAGTCGGAACTGCGTCAACCTACGCCCGATTCCGATGCAGAGACTCGTTTCGCGATAGCCGAGGCTGGTCTGTGCCGCGTGCAAGCTGACGGAGTCTTTCGTCCGCGAGACGCGGTCCACCGCGTGAAGCTGGGCATCGCCACCGTGCGCGGCGACGACCGCGAGCGAGCACAGATCGAAATCGATCTCCGGCAGGTCCAATGGCGAGCCGGGATTGCTGACCAGGACGGCGAACTCGTCGTAACTCTGCTGGTCGGTGAGGAGCAGCGGCCCATTGCGCAACAGGATGGAGTTGGCACGGTGCGCAGCAGTCCATGCGCGCCCAAGATCTTGGAACGGAACTGCGCAGCCTTCGAGCATGACCCCGACGACTTTCATCAAGTCGTCGACACCGACCGCTCCATCGCCGTCGACGTCGGCGATCGGGCACTCGCCGTACGCCCCATCGTCCATCGCGATACGCACCGCGAACACGGCCTCGTCGACGGTCACGAACCCGCCACCATCGCAATCGGCGGCGCAGATCTCGGCCGCCGGTAGGTAGCCGAACGGCGTCGGCGTCAGCGTCGGCGTCCGCGAGCAAGTCGGCAGCGGGATGATCGTACGATTCGGGTCGGCCGGCGTGCGCGTCGGTCGCGGCGTCTTGGGCGGGGAATTCGGTCTGCGCGGCCGAGTCGCAGTGGGCTCGGCAGTCGGTCCGGCGGTTGCGACGTCGCTCACGGTGCCAGTCGGGGTGGCGGTCGCCAACAACCCCACTGTCGGGCGCGGCGTCTTGGTCGGCTTGCGCGTTCGCACCGCTGTCGGCGTCGGGGTCGGCGCCGTCGCCCAGGCCGGCACCGCCAGGGATCCCGCTACTGAGACAACGGCCGCGAACAAGACCGCTCGCCCCGTGCCCTGAATCGGCGGGCGTACCGTCGCTGCTACGCTCATGGCACCCAATCTTAATGCTGCGAACCGTCGCCCGACAAGCGTTGCGCAACGCCCCACGTCTCGGGTGATCGGCAACTGACGGCGCAGCTCCTCGGTGCAAGACAAAGCACGACCTCGCGCCGACTCGAACAGCCATGCCCCCGCGCGAGCCGGGCCGATGCCCACTCTCGGGTCGAGGCCGGAACATCGTGGACAGGCGTAGCACATGAAAGTACGCAGATTGCATGTCCGCGATGATCCAAATCCGAAATGTGCCCAACCCGGTTCACCGTCAGCTGAGAGCGAGGGCCGCCTTGGAGGGAGTATCGATGTCGGACTTCGTGCTCCGGGAAATCCGCCGGGCGCCCGAAAGGCCGACCCGTCGCGAGGTCCTCGAGCGCAGCTCCCCGAGGTCTATCTGTCCCGATCGGCCGCCGGCCTGGTGCGTGACGAGCGGGACTCGCATTGATCGTCATCGACGCCCCGGCGGTGATCGAGCTCCTGCTCGGCACGCCGATCGGTCAACGCGTCGCAGACCGCATCGCGCCGCCTTCCGAATCGCTGTACGCACCCCACCTGCCCGACATCGAGTAAGCACAGAGCCCGCGCCGATCGAGCGGCGATCGGGCGAGCGTCTCAGTGCTTCAGCCAGCGAGCATCGCTCACCAGGCAGACTCCTCCCGATCTCTTGAGGATGGGGCGTATCGACTCTACGA
>JANQHZ010000617.1 GCA_028282445.1 Candidatus Binatia bacterium
GTCAGTCAGCGAAAGAGAAAGCCGCCGGCAAGTATGCTCGCTGCCTCGCGGGCCTTCGGTCGACCGAGGTCAAGACCGGCGTGGCCGGCGACGCTTCGATGTGCGTCAGCCGCCTCGAGGCAGGGTTTGCACGAGCCGAGACCAAAGCTGCCGGCAACTGCGCGACCAGCGGCGATTCCGCCGACGCCATCCAGGAAGTCGACAGCTGCATCGATGCGATCACCTCGGATATCCTGAACGGCGTCGCACCGCCGGGGAGCGGCGGGGACAATGGCAACTGTGACAGTCGTAAGACCAAGGCTGTCGGCAAGTACTTTAACTGCCTGATGCGAGCGCGTGCCAAGGCGACCAAACGCGGCGTCTTCGTCGACCCGACCGACACCGGCAAGTGCGAGAGCAAGCTGCTGGCCTCGATTGGAGCGACCAACCAAGACCAAGCCCCGTGCAGCGCCACCGACGACGCGTCGGCGATTCTGGCGAGCGCCAACGCCTGCCCGCTCGATTTCAGCGGCGCGACCGCGAAGACGCGACGATTCGGCATGGTCTGCGATCTGGGTATCGCGGCGATTCAGATACCGATGGAGCTGACGGTCGATCCAGGTGACGACTACGAGACCGGTGTGCCGCTGGCGACGGCAACGCAGCTCGTCGTCGAGATCGACGAATCGCTGGTCGGGACTCTGCTCAGCCTCGGTGCGAGCGTCATCCAGCTCGACTCCGCGGTATCGCTCACGGCCGTCTCCGGCGCGACCGGGGGTCCTGTTGCGAACGCCGTGGCCGGCACCCCCATGCCGCTCGATCTGACGGTCGACACGGACGTGCCGCCGAACGGCACGCCAGGCCCGGTCGTGATCACCACGGACCTCGTCATGACCGACCTGACGCCGGAGATCGCCGCGGCTTCGGTCGACTTCGATCTCGATTCGGTCACGGTTGGGCTCTCGATGGTCCCCGTATTTGAGACCCTCGGTCTGGCGTGCGTCCAGGACTCGGGTGCGGCCAATACACCGATCAGCTTCTCAATTCCTTAGCGTTCAGGTCCGCGAGTCGAAAACGTAGGGCGGCCCTAGGGCCGCCGCTTCTCGATTCTTTAGCGTTCAGGTCCGCGAGTCGAAAACGTAGGGCGGCCCTCGGGCCGCCGCGCAAGCGGGAACCTGCGTTGCTGGGCAGATCGCACGGCTCGAGCGACGGGGTCAGAGCAGACTTCGCAGAGCCTCGAGCGTCTTGGCTTTTTCGGCAGTGCTCGAACCGACCAGGGTGACGTTGAGGCCGGTGACGCCGGCTTCCCGGTATGCGGCGAGCCGCTCTTTCACGAACTCTCGCGAGCCGACCAGGGTGGTGGCGTCGATGAAGTCCTGCGGGATGGCCGCTTCGGCCTCCTTCTTCTTGCCGCTGAGATAGAGATCCTGGATCTCCTTCGCTTCTTTTTCATAGCCGAAGCTGGCGAAGGTTTCGTTGTAGAAGTTCTTGTTGCGCGCCCCCATGCCACCGATGTAGAGCGCCAGGCCGGGTCGGCTGTAGCGGCGCAACTCCTCCAGGCCATCGCCGATCGCGACCAGGCCGCCGGAGTAGATATCGAGTGGCGCAAGATCGGCGCTGCGCTTGGCGCGACCTTTGGCGAGGGCTTCGCCCCAGCGTTGGCCGGCTTGGTCGGGGAGGAACATGACCGGCAGCCAGGCGTCGGCGAGCTCGGCGGTCATGGCGACGCTCTTCATGCCGAGTGACGCAATCGCGATCGGGATGCTGTTGCGCACCGGCTTGGTGATCGTCTTGAGAGGTTTGCCGAGGCCGGTACCGCGATCCGGCGGCAGCGGTATCTGGTAGCGCTTACCTTGGTGATTGACGACCTCGCGTTTCCAGACCTTGCGGCAGATATCGATGATCTCGCGCATGCGCGGCACCGGGGCATCGAAGGGCACGCCGTGCCAACCTTCGACCACCTGCGGTCCGGAGCTACCGAGTCCGAGCATGGCCCGGCCGCCGCTCAGCATGTCGATGCCGGCGGCGGTCATCGCCAACAGTGTCGGGGTGCGGGTGTAGATCGGCAGGATTCCGGACGCGATCTGCACTCGTTCGGTCTTGGCGGCGAGATAGCCCATCAGGCTGACAGCGTCGAAGCCGTAGGCTTCGGCGACCCAAACCGTATCGAGCCCAGCCTTCTCGAGCTCCTGTACTTCCTCGATCGAACGCTCGAAATTGCCTGCGTAGCCCATTGCCATCGAAATCTTCATGCTGGTTCCACTCCCCTGTCTCGGCCCAAGCACCTTCCGACGCGACAGGGCATGCGCGCAAGATGCCACCCGAGTATCGATCGAGAATCTGGCTGGTATTTCACCCAGTGCCGCGCCGAAGGCGAAGGAAATCGGCTTCCATCCGCGACGAGTCTTACCGCTAGAGGTATCCGAGCTGCCGGAGCTCTTCGAGCTGAGATTCGTCCAACTCGATCTTCTTCTCTTCGGGGTCGCTTGGCCGACGCTCGAGGAGCTCTCGAAGCTGACGACGGTATTTCGCCAGGGCCGATGGAGCCGACGTCGAACGGTCTGAAAGCTCGAGGGGATCCTCTTGCAGGTCGAACAGTTGGACACCCGTTTCCGTTGATTCGATGATCTTCCAACGCTTGGTCTGGAAGGATCGAAGCTCACCTTTCGTCCACCACGCTCGGGGCTTTCCGTCCCTCGGCCGACGCTCGGCAAAGGACGCGTCGACCGGCCAGGAAACATCTCCTTCTTCGAGCAGGGCAACCAGCGACCGCCCTTCGATGCCCGTCGGGGTTTCCGACGCGTGGCCGAAGAGTTCCAGAAAGGTTGGAAACAGATCAACCAGTCGCACCAACTCGGTCCGAACGAACCCTTTCCGCCACCCCTTCTTCCAGAAGATCAACGGAACGCGGAGCTGTTCTTCATACAGGAATTGGCCATGCCCCGCATACCCGTGATCTCCGAGCCCTTCTCCGTGATCCGAAGTGACGATCCAGACGGTCTCGTCGCCGAGCGACCTTGCTTCCAGCGCCTCCTGGAAGCGTTTGATTTCATCGTCGACAAATCTCAGTCGCGCATCGTAGTTGTTGATCGCGTTCGCAAGAGCTTCCTGCGTGTGGAAGTAGGAGACCTCTACGCCGTTCACGCTCTGCACATACTCGAGGAGCTCAGGGCTCATGCTGTCCCGCATCATCTCGACGTATCGAGGCGGAGTCTTGTCGGCCATGTTCCACTGATGAACGTCGTAGTAGTGCAGCCAAATAAAGAGTGAATCGTCGGGGCTCTTGTCGTCGAGCCACGACAGGGCGTTGTCCGTTACCTCACGAGCATTCAAGTACCACCCGCGAACGGCGGACTTCGGGTCGTGGATCCCGAGCGGCAGCGGCGACTGCGGGAATGCCACCTTGCCGTCGAGGAACCTCACGGATGGAAAGGCGACCCCCTCCACCCCGGCTTTCTTCAGGACCGAGTAGGCGTTGGGGAACTCGGGGCTGAGTTTCTCATGGTTTCTCCGCAATCCGTGCTGGAAAGGATAGAGACCCGTGAACATCGATGCGTGGCTCGGCGCCGTGTGCGGCATCGGCGCTCGCGCCTGGTGGAAAGCAACTCCCTCTTCGAGCAGACTGCTCAGGAAAGGCGCGTTCTCTCGCGGATAACCGGAGCCCGGCGAGTGGTCAGCCCGCAAGGTGTCGATCGTGACGAAGACGATTCGTTTGAGGCTTGGCTGGGGTTCACTGGGGGGAGACGTGCAGCTCGTTGAAAGGACCGAAGCAAGAAGGAGCCCAAGCAGGCCCCTTGGGATCGACCGATCCCTCTTTTTGCCTGGGATCTCGTTCACTGTAGGGCCTGCCCCCATCCTCACTATGGTAGCAGGTCGATCAGCTGCGCGGTGTCGTCGACGATCATCCCGTCGACGCCGAGGTCGATCATCGCCTGCATTTGGTCGTCCGCTCCCCACGCGTGCACGAACAGGCCGAGGCGGCGGGCGCGTTCGATAAAGGGCGGTTCGAGGACCGTGATCCCCTCGAAGGTGGGTGGCACCTGCAGGAAGCCGGCGGGTGCCTCGTAGTCGTCCTCGTCTTCCGGCCGCAGGAAGGCGAAGAAGAAGACCTCGGTCGGCGAGTAGCTGGTTCGGACGTCCGGCGCCGCCTCCCGAAACTGTTCGATGAGCTCGTCGCTGAACGAGGCCACCAAGACCCGATCCCGCATGTCGTAGCGATCGAGCAGGCCGATGAAAGTGGGGACGACCGAAGGTGGGTTCTCGGCCTTGATTTCGATGTTCATGAGCTTGCCCGGGTAGCGCTCGAACATCTCCTCGACCGTCGGCACCTGCAGGCCCTGTCCGCGATACGGATAGGTTTCGCCGCCGTCGGTCGTGTAGTCGTAGCCGGCGTCGAGCTGGCGGATCTCCTCGAAAGTAAAGCTCTCGACGCGTCCCTCGCCATCGGTCGTTCGGTTGACGGTCTGGTCGTGCATGAGCACCAGAACCCCGTCCGACGTGACACGGAAATCCATCTCCATGACGTCGACCCCCTGCGCCTCGGCGCGGTCGAAATTGAGCAGGGTGTGCTCGGGCGCCAGCCGGTTGCCACCGCGGTGCGCGATCACCAGCGTGCGGTCGGCCTCGAAAGTCAGCTGTTCGCCGTTGTTGTCGTCGTCGTCGGAGCCGCAGGCGACCAGCATGGCGCACAGCAGCATTCCCATCAGGGCCCTCGTGATCGTCGTCATGTCGTCGGATTCGCAGATGCGAGCAAGAAGCTCAAGCCGTAGCTGCTCGCCGCCTGCCGGAACTGCGGGCGATCTCTGCAACGAGGTGTTGGGGGATGCGGGCGAACGCCTTCGCCGGCTTCACGGAGGGGTTTTCTCGCTTGCGAGAGGGCAGACTCCCCTGTTAGGTCTCCTGTATCGTGGACTCGGTTCAGGAGGCGGGCGGTAAGATGGTGGATAGGCGAAGCAAACGGTCCAGAGCATGCATTCTCGCCATCCAGGCGCTCCTCCTGCTGGCCCTCGACATCCCAAGCGGGCGCGCACAGATGGCGGTGCCGGTTGGAGGGGAGTTCCAGGTCAACACGTACTCCACCGGTGACCAGTCGGATCCACGGGTGGACTGCGGTCCTCCCGAATTGTCCGTTGTGTGGGAAGGGCCACCGACGGCCAGTGCCCCCTTCGAGCACAACACCGTGTTCTGGCGGCGCTACACACCTGGAGGGACCGCAATCGCGGCCGAGATCGAGCTGCCGGACGGCCCCTGTTCGGACGAGAGGGCGAGTCCGGACGTGTGTCTACTGGGTTCCGGCGACTTCGTCGGCATTTGGGAGATCGGATCCGGTAGCGGCGGCGAGGTGCTGGGGCAGCGATTCGGAAGCGACGGATCGCTGATCGGAGACGAGTTCCAGGTCAACTCCTATACCACCAGCGCGCAGCGTCGCCCGCGCGTCGACTGCGATGGCTCGGGTTTCAATGTAGTGTGGGAATCTCTCGATCAGGATGGAGACCTTCTCGGAGTCTTCGGCCAGCGATTCAGTGCGACTGCGACTCCGGTCGGCGCCGAGTTTCAGGCCAACACCTATACGACGAGCAATCAGAGCGACCCGCACGTCACCATCCTCGGTAACGGCGGGTTCGCGGTCGCTTGGGTTTCCTTTCTCGGCGGCTCTGCGAGCTCCGACGTCTTTGGTCAGGCCTTCGATAGCGGCGGGAGCCCGGTCGGCACCGAGTTCCTGGTCAATTCCGCGACGACGAACGGTATCCAGCACTACCCGGGTATCGCAACGCTCGGCAACGAGTTCGTGGTCGTGTGGGAAGACGAACCTTCCGACAACGTGTTTGGGCAGCGCTTCGATTCGACCGGCGGGTCGGTCGGCAGCCCGTTCCAGGTCAACGTCGGCACCACCACCGTCAGCGAGCGCCCATCAGTGGATGCTGCCGATTCCAGCAATTTCCTGGTGGCATGGAACGAGGTGAGGGGCAGCGCCGGGACCGAGGTCATCGGTCGTCGCTTCGACAGTACCGGGGGCGCGCTCGGAACGGACTTCGTGATCAATTCGTTCACGACCGATCTCCAGACGTTCCCCAACGTCGCCGGTTGCGGCGACTCGTTCGCGGTGACGTGGCTCAGCTACCCGCAGGACGGATCCGCCGGCGCAGTCGTCGCTCGCCAGGTCGACAGCACCGGGACCCCGGTGGGCTCGGACTTCGTGGTCAACAGCTATACGACGGGAGAGCAGTCGCAAGGCGCGGTGGCGTGCGACAGCGGCGGCGACTTTGTCGTCGTGTGGAGCGGTCCGCAGACCAGCGGTGCGACAGTGCCCGAGCGGACGGTGTTCGCCAAACAGTTCGATTCGAACGCGAATCCCGTTGGTTCCGATATCGAGATCGACGGAGGAGCGTGCCGCGGCAGCATCGACAACCCCGATATCGGAAGCGACGTGCAGGGCAACCGGGTCGTCGTCTTTCAACGGGACGAGGAGGATGGAGAATCGACCGGGGCGTTCGGCGTTCGCTTCTCCAGCGACGGCAGCGTTCTCGGGTCGGAGTTCCAGATCAACCAGACGACGACCGGCTCGCAAGAGCATGTGCGCGTGTCGGTCGGTGACGACGGCGCCTTCGTCGTCACCTGGTCCTCCGACGACTTGGACGGCGACGGGCCAGGTATCGCGATGCGGCGCTACGCCAGCGACGGGGCACCGCTCAGCGGCGAGATGGTCGTCAATACGGTGACGACCAACGACCAAGTTTCGCCCGCGATTGCCGGTAGCGGAGCGGGCGACTTCACCATCGTTTGGAGGGATCAGTACGGTCCCGGAGAATTCGTCCGCGGCCAGCGCTTCGATAGCGCGGCGGCTCCGGTCGGCGGCGAGTTCCAAGTCAACACGACGACCTCGGGCGATTTCTACCAGTCCGACGTCGCGGTCGACGCCGATGGCGATTTCGTCGTGGTTTGGCGCGGCGCCTTTTCCGGCTCCGATGAGAGCGAGATCCTCGGTCGGCTCTACGCAAGCGACGGGACGCCGACGACCGGAGAGTTCCAGGTCAACACGTACACCACGAGCTATCAGAAGGATCCGCAGGTAGCGTTCTCGCCCGACGGCGGCTTCGAGGTGGTGTGGGAGAGCGAAGTCGGCCCGGACGAGGACGACAATATTTTCAGGCGGCGTTTCTCCAGTGACGGGTCGCCGGTCGGCGACGAATTTCAGGTCAATACCTACTCGACCGGCGATCAGGACGACCCGGTCATCTGCGCCATCCCGCCCGACCCGCCGCCTGCGGTCGACGCTGCTACGTCGGGCGTATTGCCCGTACCGAATCCTGGAGGCTTCCTGATCGCCTGGGAGGGCGGGCTCTCGGGCGATTCGGGTAGTGCGGCGAACGACGTCTTCGCCCAGCTTCTTGGCGAACCAACGCCGACGGCGACCAGCACACCGACAGCCACCAGCACTCCGTTGCCGGCACCGCCGGTGATCGATGGCGATGTCGGTCCCGGCGACGACTCGGTTGGCGGCTCGGGCCCTCCCAACCTTCCGGATTCCTGCCTGCAGGTGTACGAGGTCGGCGCCAACCGCACGCCGGAAGATGGCGGCGGTGACGATGAGTTCCTCGGCATGGGCGGTACGGACGCCGGTGGGGTGTTCGACATCCCACTCAACCGCGAGCTGAGGTCCGGCGACGTGATTTACGTACTCAACATCTGCCCGCCGTTCTCGCCCGGGGATCCGTCGCGCGGGCCGGTCCAGACGGTCTTCGAAGCCAATCAGGCTCCGGCGATGTCGGGGAGCATGTTGGTGCTGGCGCTGCTCGGACTGGGACTGGTCGCTCTGGCGGCGTTGCGGCGCTTGTCGGCAGCCGCGCGATAGCGCCCCGTATCGTTAGCCCCGCGCTCTCGCTACGAACCCTGGTGAGAGGCGCGGGCTAGCGACTGACGGCCGGCGTCACCGGCGCGTTTCGACGTCGCGTGACCTCACCCTCGAGCTGCTCGATCAGAACCTTGGCTTGCGAACGCCATCCGATGCGTCCGATCCAGTCGGGGATCGAGCCGCCGGGGTCGCCGGAGTAATGGTAGCGCACCGCCGAGCCATCTCCCGCGTCACGCACCGTCCACTGGCTGCGTAGGCGCTCGAGCCGGATCACTTCATCGAAGGGCGCCGGACCGGCGCCGTTGGTGCCGTTCGCCTCGAGCCGAAACTCGCCGCTTGCGTCGGTCGACCAACGATACTCGACCACGTAGTCGCGGTCGGCGAGTGGCCACGGCAAGTCCTGTCGACCGTAGACGACGGCTACGTCGGTACGTGACAGAACCTCCCATCGGCTCAGCGATGGAAACCAGTCGCCGAAGCGCTCGAGATCGAGCAGCACCGCGACGACCTCGGCGTAGGGAGCGTCGATCGTTCCCGTCACCTCGATGTCGATCGGCTCCGACTCGGCGCTAGCCAACTTCGGAACGAGCGAGAGCCACCCGCACAGCAGGGCCACGAGGTAGACACAACGCTGCGCCTGGTTCAGTGCTTTCAGCTGCATGTGGTCCCGCATCCGATCAGCCTACGCCTGGATTCTGCTCTCGGCTATCATGTTGCCGCTGTTCCCGGTGGCGCTGGTGGTGCGGCTGGTGTCGCAGCCCTTCGATCGCCGCGGCGATTGGTATCGGACCTTCGTCGCGACTTGGGTTTCGATGTACGGCCGGCTGACACCGCTGTACGGCTTCCGCATCGAAGGCCGAGAGCGGATCCCCGCGCGCGGCGGGTATGTTCTCGTCGCCAATCACGAGTCCGGTCTCGACACACTGGCGGTGATGATGCTGCGAACCCCGGCGCGGATCCTCGGCAACCTGCGTCACCTGCGCATACCGATCGCCGGCCTGCTGTTTCGCTCGCTCGCCGTGATTCCGGTCAAGCCGGGAGATCGCCAAAGTGGGCGGGCGGCGATCGAAGAGATCGAGGCGAGCCTGCGAGCCGGTACGCCGGTCGTCGTTTTTCCGGAAGGTGACCTGTTCCCGGATACGATGGGCGACTTCCGCAGTGGCGCGTTCGTCGCCGCCAAACGCGCCGGCGTGCCGCTGATCCCGTTGCTTCTGGAAGGAATGGGCCGGGCGTGGAGACCCGGCACGATGGTCGTTCACGGGCGCCACGAGCTGCGCATCGCCGTGCTCGACCCGATCGACCGCCGGACGGTGGAGGCATCGACGGTCTCGCAGCTAGCGGATCTCGCCCGTGACAGGATCGTTGCGGCGCGAGCTCGTCGCTAGGTGTTCTCCGTCGGCTGGTAAGCCGGGTTTTAGAGTGATCGAGCACGGGCTCCCGAGCCGAATTCGGCCGACAGGGCGTCGAAGACCACGCGGATCCTACGGCTGGTGCGCAGCTCTCGGTGTGTGACCAGCCACAGTGGTATCAACCCGGGCTCGAAGTCGGGCAAGAGCATTTCCACCTCGGGAGTGAGGTCGGCGATGTCTTTCGACATGATCGCGATGCCCAGACCCATCTTGACCATTTCCCAGGCCATGATGCCGCTGTCGGACGTGTAGCGGAGATTGGTCCTTGCGATCGGCAGTCCGAAGGATATCGCTCGCGCGAGGTAGCGATCGGCCTGACCGGTGCCGACGAATACCGCGTCTGCCAGATCGCCGACCGATGAAGGGCGGCCGTTTCGTTCGAGGTAGTCGCGGCTCGCATAGAGGTGGGCCGTGGCGTCGCGCAGGTGCTTCGCAATGAGATCGGGTTGCTCGGGGCGCACGTGCCGGATGGCGATGTCGGCCTCGCGCCGTTTGAGGTCTCGGATTTCGTTCGATGCGACCACCTCGATCGAGATGCCCGGAGCCGTTTCGGAGAGGCGCTCCAAGACGGGTGGGAGCTGGTACATCGCGAACAGGTCGGCCGCGGTGATGGTCACCTGTCCCGCGACGTCCTGTGACTGACCGGACGCGGCCAGCGAGACGTTTTCCGCTGCCGCGCCCATCGCGGTGACGTGCTCGAGCAAGTCGAGTCCGGCCTCGGTGAGCGCGAGCGAGCGACCGACCCGTTCGAAAAGCGTCACGCCGAGATCTTCCTCGAGCGCGGCGACCTGGCGTCCCACCGTGGGCTGGGTGAGGTCGAGGGCTCGAGCCGCCGCCGAAAGCGAACCCTCCTCGGCCGTGACCAGGAAGGCTCGGGCCTGGTTCCAGTCGAACGACACTGTCTGCCAGGTCCGCGAACTCATGCGTAAATGCATATCATGGGAACAGATTTCGGCAATTTACCCACGATTCTCGCATGGGTATAGCTTCGTTGGCCGACAGCTCATCTGTCGGTTTCATATTCAGCAACCGCGAGAGGAGAATTTGTTATGACCGAAATCGCCAAAGATATGGCCGTTCGGCCCGTTGCCGATCAGAGTGAGCCGATGAGTAGGGATTCCGCCTTCTGGGACAAGACCGCCGAGAAGTATGCCGCGTCGCCGATCAAGGACATGGACGCCTACCTTCAGACGATGGAGCGGACCAAGTCCTACCTGGAGGGGGATGACCGTGTGCTCGAGGTGGGGTGCGGGACGGGCTCGACCGCGTTGCTACTGTCGGAGAGCGTAGGGCACCTGACGGCGACGGACTTCTCGGCAGCGATGATCGAGATCGCCAACGGCAAACTAGCCGGTCACTCCGCCGACAACGTCGCCTTCCGCCAGGCGCCGCTCCCCGACCCCGCGATCGAAGCGGAGACCTTCGACGCCGTCTTGGCCTTCAACGTCCTGCACCTGGTGCGTGACCTGCCGGAGGTGATCCGAAACTTGCGCCGTGGGCTGAAGCCCGGCGGCGTGTTCATCTCGAAAACCGTGTGCCTCGCCGAGCAGAATCGTCTGTGGGCGATCGCGATCTTCTTCATGCGACTGATCGGTTACGCTCCGCACGTTCGCATGCTGCGAGTCTTCGACGTCGAGAAGGCAATCGTCGAAGAAGGATTCGAGATCGTCGAAACCGGTTCCTATCCGGCCGGGCGCAATCATTTCGTCGTCGCCAGGAAGACGTGATCGAGCACCGGCTCCTTGCTCGGTGTTCTCCGTTTGCGGTCCGCTGTGATACGAAGAGCGGGTGTCCGCAGTCGTACCCAGATTGAGCGCCGAGGCCCCGGTTGAAGAGATCACCGTCGTCCTTCGGGAGCACGGGGCCGTGATTCTCGAAGGTTTCCTGGCGGCCGATGTCTTGGATCGTTTCAACTCCGAGCTCGATCCGCTGCTCGATGTCGCGGATCCCGGGCGGAGGTTCTTGAACCCGACTGTCGAGTGGTTCTTCGGCAATCGGACCCGGCATGTGGCGGCGGTCGCGGCCCATTCCAAAGTCTTCGGACACGAG
>JANQHZ010000623.1 GCA_028282445.1 Candidatus Binatia bacterium
TGCTCGGAATGGAGAGCGCAGACGACAGGGCCGATTTCGCTGCCTTCACGCAGGAGAGATTCCCGGAGCTTTTTCCGCACGATGAGGTCACCGTGCGGGAGTTTCTCCTCGCGCTAGGCGAGTCGATGGCGGCGGACTCTCGTTTCGTCCAGCACCTCTAAGAGCGGCGGATCACCGATCGCGCGGCGAGACGCCGCGCGACAGCTCGCGTTTTGTGCGATTTCGACGGTCCTCGTCAGCGCCGCACTTGGTGCGGGCGAGCGACCCGAGCGGTGGATCGAGGAATTGGCGGTCCGCGCCGAGCGCCGCGGGTTACACGAAGAGCGACAGTGGCTCGGGTTGCTTCACTACCGACGCGGTACGTTTACGGGCGCGCAAAGTCGTGTCCGGTCCGGCCCCTTCTTCCTTGCCGACGAAGGAAGGTCAGACCCCAAAGCTGAGTTGCGGGCGACGTTGGCGGCGTTGCTCACCGACGCGCCGGGCGGGCGAAGCGCGCAGTGTCGCTTTCCGGCACGAAAGCGCTGGCTCGCCGAACGACTCGATATCGCGGATTCGGATTTTCCAGTGGTCGAATGTGACGACCTGGAAGATTGGCTTAGCGGAATCGACGCCGGCGGGCTGACCTTGGTCTTCGCCGAGGCGTTCATGAACGACCCATCGTCGATGTTCGGCCACACTCTGTTGCGAGTCGACCCAACCGGTGAGGGAGAGGGGCGAGCCCTGTTGGGTCACTCGATCGACTACGCGGCGTCCACCGGGTCCGACTTGTTGCCGGTGTATCTGTTCAAAGGGATCGCCGGTTTTTACCCGGGCCGATTCAGAGTGAGACCCTTCTACGAGGGTCTCCGGCGATATGCCGATTGGGAGAATCGAGATATCTGGGAGTACCGCCTCGATGTGAACGGGCCGGCGCTCGAGCTGCTGCTCCTTCATCTCTGGGAGCTGCGGGATGCGGAGCTGCCGTACTATTTCTTCACCGAGAACTGCTCGTCCGAGCTGCTCGGACTCGTCGAGGTGGCTGTTCCGGAAGCCAACCTGAGGGATCGCTTCGCCGCTTGGGTCATTCCGGTCGACACCGTACGCGCGCTCGAGTCGGAATCGATGTTTTCCGGCGAGACGGCCTACCGCCCGTCGCCGGAGACGGAGCTGCGCGCGGGGCTCGGCCGCCTCGATGCAGACGACCGGGCGTTGGTCGATGCGATCGTCGCTGGAGAGATCGACCCGGCAGGAGACCGGATGCAAGCCTTGCCGATCGATCGAGCGGCGCAAGTGCTCGAATTGTCATACGACCAGCTCCGCTACCAGTACCTGAGTGGTGCAACGACCGAGGACGAATCGCGACAGATCTCGTACCGTATACTGTTGGCGCGCAGCCGGTTGGGGGTTGCCGGGGAGCGGACGTCGGAGACGGGCGAGGTGCCGGAGGTAAGCCCCGAACAGGGTCATCGCTCGGCGCGATTGAAGGTCGCGGCCGGATGGCGTGATGACGAGGCCTATCTGGACCTCGGTGTGCGACCGGCCTTGCACGCGCTGCTCGACGATGCACGCGGCTATCGCGACGACATGGAGCTTCGCGTTCTGGACGCGACCGTTCGGATATTTCCGGAGTCGGGCGACGTCCGGCTACAGGAGCTCACGGTCGTCGGCGCCACCTCTCTCAGCCCGCGCAGCCGGATCTTCCGTCCGTGGGCGTGGAGCTTCGAGACGGGGCTGGCGACCAGGCGAGTCGCGGACCGGTCCGACCTCGACGACGCCTCCGTATGGAGCACCGAACTTGCGCTTGGGCTGGCCTACGATCCGATTCCAGGTCTCCTGCTGTACGGCCTGGCCGACGCGCGACTCGATGTGGGGCCCGACCTCGAGGACGATGTGAGCTTTGGACCGGGCGCCCGCGCGGGCGCCTACTGGGCGATCGGGGGCCGCGGCAGGCTTCAAATCCTTGGCGAGGTGACCCGTTTCGCGGTCGGCGACGACACGACTCGGCTGCGCGGGGGCTCGCGATTCCGCTTCTCGGCCACCCGCAATACGGCGGTCGTGGCCGAGGGCTACGCCAACCGCATCCACGGCGAAACGTGGATCGAGGGAGCTCTCCGCGTGAATCTGCATTTCTGAGACCGAAAGCCCGGTGGTGGGGCCAAAGCCGGGGCGGTTCCGGGTGCCGTCGACACGTCGCCAACCACCTGTTTTCTAGACGTATCTGGGCATGTCGGCGGACTGCTCGAACGATCCGTCTCGCGCTCTTGCCCTGCCGAGAGAAAACGCATACCCACTACGTGTTTGTGCGCCTGAATACCGGCTCGCGGACGCGATGGGTCAGAGGATGGGCATTCGGATCGAACAGATCGAGAGGGTTCACTACGGCCTGATCGCGGCAGCATCGGGAGTCGCCTGGGTGACTGGATGGGGTGGGCCGGGGAGCGTTGCCCTGGGTGGTGGAGTGATGGCGGCCAATTTGTGGCTCTTGAAACAGATAGCGAGGCGTCTTTTGACGGCGCAGTCGGCGGCGGAGAGGCCGGGGGTGGTCTTGCTTCTCGTGCTCGCAAAGTTTTCTATCTTCATCGGACTCCTGGGGTTGTTGTTTTGGCAGGTGCCACTCGACCCCATGGCGTTCGCAGCGGGGGCCACGCTTCTCATGGTGGCGTGCGTCGCGGTGGCGCTGACCAGCCAAACCGCGTCGGCTCCCGAGCCTGAGGGACAGGGATAAGGAGAGCATGACGTGAGCGCAGAGCACGGATTTACCTGGATGTCGTCGATTCCGGT
>JANQHZ010000632.1 GCA_028282445.1 Candidatus Binatia bacterium
GGCTCGGAAGTCCGCTTCGCGCCGGAAAAGGTCTCGCCGGCTGTGGTCTGGCTGTGCTCGGAAGAGGCTCAGGAGATCACCGGTCGCCAGTTCGTGGTCAGCGGCAATCGCGTATCGCTGCTCTACCCGGCGGCGTTGCGGATCGCCGACAACGACGATGTCAACCAGTCGTGGACGCCGCAGGAGATCGGCGACCGCATCAAGAGCTCGATGGCGGAGTGGCCCGAGCCTGCTACGGTTCCCAAGCTCGCCTTCTAGTATTCGTGGGGTGATTTCACCACAGAGACACGGAGACACAGAGGGGGCCGATTGCGCGGTCTGCAAGCTTGGCCCCCCTCGTCGCCAGGTCTCGGTGTTGGAATCGATCAACCCATCGAGGCGCTGACCGGGGCTGGGATTTCTGGTTGTAAAGCGGAGACGTGTCGCCGCATAGTCGGGGCGGCGCCCGTCATTTGGGCCTTTTGACTGTGACGTATTCTGTTTGCCGCTTCTCGGTGCGGCCACTCGGACTTTGTTGAGAGGATTTGGACTATGAGCTTGTTCGATCGAAGCTTTCCGACGACGCGTCGTCGTACTCTGCAATTGCTCGCGCTACTCGGGCTCGGCGGCAAGGAGGTGGCCGGCGCGGCCAGGGCGTTGGCGGAGTCGGAGCAACGCGCCGCCGACGTATGGCCCCAGATGACCTACCGGACGCTTGGCAAGACGGGCTTCGAGGGCAGCCGCCTGGTCTTCGGTTGCGGTGCCGCTCTGATGTTCTGGGGCAAGGACGAGCTCCTCGAGGAGGCGTTCGCGCACGGCGTCAACGTCTTCGACGTCGGCACCAGCGTCTACTACCGCAACGCGGAGTCGAATCTCGCGAGTTTCGCGAAGAAGCGTCGCGACAAGATCTTTCTCATCTCGAAGGGCTTGGTTGGCCTGGAGATCGATCCGAAGGACGAGCTCACCGGCGAGCAGCGCAAGACGGCAGCGCGCAACTGGTCGCAGGCCCTCGATCAGAGTCTCATCGATCTCGAGACCGATCATGTCGACGCTTACTACATGATGGCGGTCAACAACGTCTCTCTGGTCAAGAGCGACGAGATGCACGAGGCGTTCCTCGCCGCCAAGAAGGCCGGCAAGGTCGACCATTGGGGTGTCAGCACGCATCAGAACGCCGCCGCGGTGCTCGACGCCGCCGCGGAAACGGGTCGCTACTCGCTCGCGCAAATCGCGGTGACTCCCGCCGGTTGGTACGACTGGCAAGAGAAGTCGGTGCAGAAGGATACCGCGCCGATGGTCGCGCTTCGACCGGCCTTGGATCGGGCGCGCGAGGCCGGCATCGGCCTGATCGGAATGAAGGCGGCCCGCTACATGGCGGGGCGCTGGTTGGGCTTCGGCCCGGACCGGCCCAAAGCGTTCGACGCGCACTACGGGGAGAAGCTATTGAATGCCCCGTTGTCGCCGTTCCAGCGCAGCTACGCCTTCGTGTTGGCGCACGGGCTCGACGCCGTCAATGCGGACAGTCAGTCGATGGAGCACCTGCGCGAGAACTTCACCGCCGCGGCGACCTCGCAGAACTACTTCGCGTAGTTCGGCCCAGGCATCCCCAACCTCATTCTGCAAGGAGACGTTGATCGTCTCGTCACGGCGTTGCCCCCCTTTGAGAAAGGGGGGGCGGGGGGATTTTAAGATCGATCCCTTCCGATAAATCCCCCTCAGTCCCCCTCAGTCCCCCTTTTTCAAAGGGGGAAGTCATTCGCGGTTTCATCATTCATCGACACCCACTGAAGGAGATGAGGGGTTGGGGCTTTCGAAGGTTTTGGCGCTTTCGCGGGGCCGCACTCCTTCCCCGAGGTCAACGCTAACCGCCGAGGTGAATTGATCGGCTGTTGGAGACCGGATAGCCTCGCCGGTTCAGCCGAGGAGGAATCGACATGGCCGGACAGACTCGCATCGAGAAAGACAGTATGGGGGAAATGGAAGTCCCCGCCGACGCCTACTATGCCGCGCAGACGGCGCGTGCGGTCGAGAACTTCCCGATTTCCGGACTGCATTTTTCGCGTCGCTTCATCCAAGCGCTCGGTCGCTGCAAAGCCGCCGCGGCGCGCGCCAACGTCCAGCTGAAGCTGCTCGACGAGAGCATAGGTAAGGCGATCGAGCAGGCTGCGCTCGAGGTTGCCGACGGCAAGCTCGACGATCAGTTCGTCGTCGATATCTTCCAGACCGGTTCCGGTACGTCGACCAACATGAACTCCAACGAGGTCATCGCCAATCGCGCCTGCGAGATTCTCGGCAAGGAGCGCGGCGACAAGTCGGCGGTTCACCCCAACGACCACGTCAACATGGGGCAAAGCACCAACGACATGTTCCCGACCGCGATCCACGTCGCGGCGCTCGGCGGTGTCGAGGAGCACGTTCTGCCGGCGATGCGTGAGCTTGCGGAGGCTTTCGAGGCGAAGGCGGCGGAGTTCGAAGACGTCGTCAAGGCCGGCCGCACGCACCTGCAGGACGCCGTGCCGGTCACCCTCGGTCAAGAGTTCTCGGGCTACGCCAGCGTCATTCGCCACGGGATTACCCGGGTCGAGAACGCGCGCGCCCACATGGCGGAGCTGGCGGTCGGGGGAACGGCGCTGGGAACAGGGCTCAACGCTCACCCGGAGTACGCCCAGCGCGTCGTCAACGAATTGAGGGCCCTTACCGGACACACCTTCCGCAAGGCCGAGAATCCGTTCGAGGCGATGCAGAACCGCGACGCGGCGGTCGAGCTGTCGGCTGCGCTCAAGGTGGTCGCGGTCGGTTTGATGAAGATCGGCAACGACCTGCGACTGATGACCTCGGGGCCGGCGACCGGCTTGCAGGAGATCGTCGTACCCGCCACCCAACCGGGATCGAGCATTATGCCGGGCAAGGTCAATCCGGTCATTGCCGAGGCGGTCAACATGGTTGCGGCACAGATCATCGGCAACGACGCGGCGGTTGCGATCGCCGGAATGAACGGCAACCTCGACCTCAACGTTATGATGCCGGTGATCGCCCACAATCTGCTCGAGAGCGTCGAGCTGATGGGCAGCACATGCCGCGTTTTCGCCGACAAGTGCATCCGCGGCATCGTCGCCAACAAGGCGCGTTGCGAAGACTACGCCGAGCGGACGTCGTCACTGGTGACGGCGCTCGCGCCGGTGGTGGGCTACGATGCGGCCGCCAAGGTGTTCAAGAAATCGGTCGCCGACAATGTGCCGATTCGCCAGGCGATCCTCGACTCGGGACTGCTCGAGCCCGACCACGTCGCCGAGATTCTCAACCTCAAGAAGCTCACCGAGGGCGGGCGCGCGGAATAGCGACGCGTGGTTCCGAACTGCGAGTCTTGCTCGCGAATTCGGAACCTCAGATGCACGCTGATGAATGCGGATTTTCCCTAGCAGATATCAGCGTTCATCAGCGTTGACCTGCGGCAGCGGTTCCACGATGGGCCAGCTGAGCTCGTAGACTTTCCCGGCCGAAGTGCCGATGTAGATCACCGAGCCTTCGATGTTGTCGTCGAAGTCGCGCAGGTTGCGCAGCGTCGGTGCGGATCGGCCGATGCGGTCGGGGAGCTCGACTTCCCAAAGTTGCTCGCCTTCGCTGACCGCGTATACCACGCTGCGCGCGCAGGTCGTTCCCTGGCAGTCGAAATCGGCGCCGAACACGATGATCTCGCTGTCCTGGTCGTCAGGCGACTGCACCACCATCGGCGAAGATTGGATGAGACCGCCGTCGGGCAACGTCCAGGTCCAATCGGGGCCGCCGCCGGCGAAGTCGAGTGGGAAGGCGTAGAGCGAG
>JANQHZ010000664.1 GCA_028282445.1 Candidatus Binatia bacterium
GACCGCCATCGAAAACAGTGGCGCTGGGCCAGGTTCCCGTCCAGTCCGTCGTGGCAACCGATTCCCGAAGACCGCGACATGGCTTTCGTGCGCTACGAAGGGGTGGGGCCACGTCTCGGCCATCTGTATGTGCGAATTCTGCAGAAGTACGGCCCGGAGTACGACGATATCTTCGGACTCACATTACACGGCTGGGAGCAGGACCGATGGTTGCTCACCGGCCTCGAGTGGCCGGAGTGGGAGTCCGTAGCTCTCGATATCCAACAGCGGATCAGCGATTCGGTGATCCGCGAAGCAATCGCGAAGCAGCCGCTCGAGTACGTCTCTTTGGAAGGCGATCGCCTGACGACCGGCCTGGTCGGCCGGCGGGATCGCCTGCTCGAGGCCGCTCGGGAGTTTTATCTCCATCTCGCCGGTGAAGTGGACGTGCGCGTCACCGACGCTGCCGAGTCGGTGACGGTCGTTCACGACGACGACGCGATGACGCTCGAGGTGCGTGCCCGCACCGATGCCGAAGCGGAGCCGCGGGTCACGTTCCGTCGCCGCTTTGTTGGCAGTGAGACGGGTGAGGTTCGTCTCTACCTCGAGGGAGGTGCCGATCGCGTCGTGGTCGACGGCGATGGACCGGTGCTGTTGCGGGTCGTTGCCGGCGACGGTGCGGGCGAGGTCGACGACCGTCGCGGCGGCAAGACGCGGGTCTACCACAGTGCCGGCACCTACAGCATCTTGCGGGGATCCTGTACGAAAGTGGATCGGCGACCGTACTCGCCGCCCCGATCCGGGAGTCCGAGCTACCTCGAGGCCGATCTCATCCCCCCGCGCGATTGGGGGTACGACTGGTACCCGCTTCCGAAGCTGAGCTACGAGAAAGATGTCGGCGTCTTCATCGGTGCGACGGCGGTGCTCAAGAGTTACGCCTTCCGCAAACACCCCGAGTCGATGATGCACACGCTGAGTGCGGGCTATGCGACCGAGGCGAACCGAGCCCGCGTCACGTACGACGGCGTGTACTATCCGGAGAACGACGATTGGGTAGGTGCTCTCAGTCTCAAGTACTCGGGGATCGACGTTCTCGGCTTCTACGGCTTCGGCAACGAAACCAGCAACCGCGGCGCGCAAAGCAACTTTCGCGTGCGCAACGAAATACTCCGCGCAGCGCCGACCTTTTGGTTTCCGTTCCTGCACGATCGCCTGAGTATCTCGACCGGGCCGTTCATCGAGTACTATCGCACGAAGCCGGGTAATCGATTGATCGACACGCTCGACCCCTACGGCGCCGGCAAGTTCGGCATGCTCGGTGCCGAGGCCGGGGTTACATTCGATACGAGGCGGTCGCTGCCGAACCGTACCCACGCGCCCGAGCTCCGATTGCAGGGCGGGAATCGAGCGGCGACGTTTCCGACCGAAGGCGTCTTGCTCTCGCTCGAGACCGACGTGCAGCCCGCTCTATGGGACGCGGAGAGTTGGTTCGGTTCGGTGCGCGCCAAGGCGTCGACCTACGTCAGCTTCGGCGAAGACGCCCGTCTCACCTTGGCAGGGCGGGTCGGTGGCGAGCACGTGTGGGGGACCTTCCCCTATCAGCGTGGCGCCTACATCGGCGGCGGCGGCACGATCGACGACGATGCGACCATTCGGGGATACCGCCAGCGGCGTTTTGGTGGCGATCAGAGCGTGTACGCCAACTTCGACGTCCGCTTGTTTCTCGTGCGTGTGAAGCTCCTGGTGCCGGGTGACCTCGGGATCCACGCTTTCGGCGACGTCGGTAGGGTTTGGTTCGAGGACGAGTCCTCGGACCGCTGGCACGCCAGCGGCGGCGGCGGATTGTGGTTCGCCCCCTTCGTCCGCACCAACGCCTTCAGCATCACGGTCGGCGCCAGCGAGGAAGATACGCTGCTCTACTTCCGCAACGGCTTCCACTTCTGAGACAGCCGAACGCTTTTCACCACAGAGGCGCTGAGGCACGGAGAGTTCAGTGCCCATCCATTCTAGCGCAATCGATCCCGGGACTCGGTTGTCGATGCGACATGAAGTTGTCGAAGCTCTTCATCTCGCTCGCGAATCCTCGCGGGCAAATCCGTCGCGGACGTCGCCCGCCCGATCTCGGTGTCTCAGTGCCTCTGTGGTGCAATTCTACTAGGGGCCACAGGCACAAGCATTGGCGCAGGTCGATGCGGCGATGTTGACGCAGACCGAGCTCCAGCCCGCCGCGACCTCGCAGCAGAGATCCTCCTCGGCGCAGACGCAGGCTTCGCATGCGGAGATCTCGCAGCCCGGGCTGGTGTGGACGCGGCAGCAGTCTTCCGATTCGGTGCAGGAGCAGGCGAACGAGCAGGGGGCGAGTGCGACGTCGGTGCAGATGCTGTCCCACTCCTCCTCGCAGCATACGTCGTCGAGTCCGCACACACACTCCTCGCACGACGGCTCGTCGCAGCCGGCGAGGCCGTTCTCGGTGCAGCACCCCGTTTCGGCCGGCGGCGGCGCGTTGCCGCAGCCCTCCGCCCGGTCGCGGTTTGCGGCGAGGATCTCGGCGGCTGAGACGCGGCCGTTGCGGTTGCGGTCGAGGGCGTCGCAGCGCTCCATCCTATTCGGGTTGAACGCGATCTCCGCCGCCATCGGGGCCTCGCTCCCGTCCACTTCGCCGTCGCGGTCGCAATCGCCGGCGCAAGGACCGGGATCGTCGGTGGCGATGAAGAACTGGTTGTAGGGCGGGATTCCCCCGGAGGCGCCGTCGGGATTGGTGACGAAGACGCTTCGTTGGATCAGCGGCGCGTCGCTTGCGACCGTGATCTTCTGCCGTAGCTCGGTGACACCTTCGAATCCGAAGTTTGGCGGCAGGGGCGGGATCAAGGTGATGCCGACGCGGGGTAGGATCGTGACGGCGGCTCCAGGCTCGAAGTTCACGCCCTTCACGACGATCTCCAGGTTGGTGTCGCCGCGTCTTGCAAAATCGGGGACCAGCCGGGAGATGGCGGGGCCGACGATCGCAGTGCGCGTCGGGGTGGGCGTTGCGGTCGGTGTCCCGCTGATCGTCATCGTGACCGAAGGGGTAGCAGTCGGCGTCTCGGTCGGAGTGGCGGTGGGGGTCGCCGTCGGCAGGATGGGGCGGTTGGCGAAATCGACCTGGTAACCCTCCTCGGGACACAGAGTGATTCCAGCCAGAGCGAACTCGCCCATGCTCGGCGAGACCGGCTGCCAGCCGGGCTTGACGACCTCACGTACGCGATACGGTGCTCGGTCTCGGAATACGGGGAGTCGGATGAGGTACTGACCGCGCTTGCTGCCGCGGGTTACGGTGATGTCGGTGCCGACGACCGCACCGTCGCGATCGACGACCTCGATCGTCCACAGATCCAATCCGGATTCGGACGATTGCTGGACCCCGTCGCCGTTCTCGTCGGCGAACTTGGTTCCGAAGACGTCGACCAGACAGGCGTTGGCGAAGTCGACACCGACGTCGGGGCAGTCGGTGTCGATCAGCTCGTCGATCGCAAACAGGCGCTCCTCGGCGCCGACCGCCGCCCATCCAGGCGGCGGGATCTCGCGAATTGCCAAGCTGCGCCATCGGCGGTCGAGGGTGATCGCGCCGAAGTCGTACCGCCCGTCGACGTTGCGCTGCCGTCGCGACACCTCGCGACCGAGCTCGTTGTCTTCCTCGTCGAGCAACAGAACCGTCCAGCCGTTGAGACCGTCCTCGCCGGGGTCGAGGTCGCCCTCGCCGTCTTCGTCCTGGAAGATGCGTCCAGAGACCTCGATGTCGCAGGTGTTGCCGAAGTTGGCGAGCAGCTGGCCACCGCACCCGGCGGTGGGGTCGCGTACGACGTCGACGACGGCGCGATCGACCGGCGGCGAGGTAGCGTCCCAGCGCGGTCGAATCCGCTCTTCGATGACGATTCTTTCCCAGGCTGTCTCGATCTCGATCGGACCGAAGTCGTAGCGGCCGGGGAGGCCGCCGATCTCGCGCGTCATCTGGGAGTCGAGCAGAGTGCCGCCGCCGTCGAGCAACTCGATCGTCCACCCGTCGAGCGGGCGTTCGCCGGGATCGCGCACGCCGTCCTTGTCGTCGTCGTAGAACTTTCGTCCCTGTATGCGGATCGGGCACTCTTCGACCCTGACGAACTCACGGTCCTCCGGATCGCTGTCGGCGCCGGTCGCGAACGGGATGCAGGCGGTGACACCGATTTGCTCGAGTCCCGGGTCGAGCCCGTCGACGACACCGGTGTCGCGGTTGACGTCGGCCGCCTTCATGTCCGACACCACCTGCCACTGGTTGATGAAGTTGACGAAGGGAATGTCGGGTGTTTCGAAGGGTGAGCTCGGGACCGGCAGCTGGAAGTGAAACTCCTTGACGGTGAACGACGGGACGAAGGGGTTCACGTCGAGGTCGAAGCGCAAGTAGGCCGGCCCGTCGCGATAGAAGCCGTCGACCAGCGGCACGTCGCTCGGAAACACCTTGGCGAGCGGCGGCAGAGTGAGATTCTCGAGGAGCTTACCCGCGCCCGGGAAATACCCCTCCATCTCTTTTCGGAACGAGTCGGCACGGGTCGCGATCGGCTCCCAGCTGATGGTGATCGGCTCGGTCCCATCTTTAAACACGTCGAAGACGGCGACGATCGTCGCCTGGCGTTGCTCGCCGACGGCGATCTCGAGCGGGCTCTCGTAGATCCAATCGTCGTTGCGGATCTCTACCTTGGACAAGTTCGGAAGCACTACCACCATCAATCCATCCGAGGCCTTCCCCATGCAGTAGTCCTCGAGGTCGAGGGTGGCTTGGATCGCCGAAAGCCCCGGTTTTTTGGCACTGACGACGCCGCGAAAGAACGGAAAATCGACGCCGAGCTCGTCTCGTACCTCGATGATCTCGTCCATCGTGACCGGCGGCGCGCCCGACATCTTCTCGGAGCTGGTCGCGGCCTTCGAGCTGACTTCGAAATCGAGCGCCTGGCTCGCGGCCAAGCGGGCCAGGGGAGCGCCGATCATCTGGATGAGCTTGACCAAGGGCGACTTGTCGGCGCCGGGGATGGCGCCGATCGCGGACTCGATTCCGGCGATGAGGTCGAAGTCTTCGATCAGGCCGCCGAATAGGTCGAACTTGACGCTGGCGACGCTGGTGCCGCCCATCGTGGTGAAGAAGTCCTCGAAGGCGGTGTCGCAGAAGGCGCCGTCCGAGAAGAGAATCAGCGGGACGTCGAGCGGCTCGACCGACATGCCATCGGGGCCGGCGAGCAGCTCGCGCATTGCGTCGACGAAGAATCCGGCGGCGCGGCCGGCGAGAGAACCGACCGACTGCGGCGTGATCTCGAGCGACTTCGCTTCGGCCGTCTTGACCTCGCTCACCACGAATACCGGATTGGAAAGCGTGCCATCGCTGGTGCTCGCCCACAGGATGTTGACGCCTTCACCGGCCGGCCCGGCGGCGAAGCGCACCTCGCGCCGCACGACCTCGATCTCGGCACGGGTGAGGATGGGCTCGCCCTCGGCTGCGCCGGTCAAGAAGGCGATTGCCTTGTTGAGGGCGGCTTCGAAGGCGTCGCCCGGAATTCCGCGGGCGGAGTGATAGGTGACGTTGGGGTCGAGTGTGATGTCGCGCCCCGAACCCACTTCGGTCAATTTGATCTCGGTGGGGTCGCCGCACTTCCCCTGACCGACGACCAGGCTCGGGCTGAGTCGGATGCGGTAGCTGCAGTCGGCCGGACAGAGATCTCCGTCCTCGTTGTTGCCGTCGTCGCAGACCTCCTGGTAGTCCGGGCCGTCGTCGACCACGCCGTCGCCACAGGACGGGAGCAGGCAGCTGGTGCGGCAGGCGTTCGGCTCTTCGTCGCTGTTCAGCTCGCCGTCGTCACACTCCTCGCCCGGGTCGAGCTCGTCGTTACCGCACAGGATCGGAGTGTTGGTCGGGGTCGAGGTCGGCGTATCGGTGTGCGTGTTGGTCGGCGTTCTCGTCGGAGTATCGGTCGGGGTCTCGGTCGGCGTGGAGGTCGGGGTCTCGGTCGGCGTTCGGGTGGGCGTATCGGTCGGGGTCTCGGTCGGCGTCCGGGTCGGGGTGTACGTTGGAGTATAGGTCGGGGTTCGAGTCGGAGTGTGGCTCGGGGTGTGCGTCGGCGTCTCGGTCGGGGTGTGCGTCGGCGTCGCGGTGTTGGTTCGAGTCGGCGTGAAGGTCGGTAGAGCGGAGCAGGCGAGGCGGACCTGCGGCTCCGGCGACTCGATCGGATCGAATTCGGAAATCGTAATGTCGAAGCTGCCCGGCGGCAGGTCGCAGTCGATCGCCGACTGCCCGTTGCACAGCAACCCTCCCGTGGCGCGGTTTCGCACCTGCAGGACGAAATCGGAAAGGGCGAGGCCGCGGCAGCAGCTGTTGTCGGTGAACCACCCGCATCCGGAGGGGCAGGCGACCGACAGGTCGATGTTCTGCGGGGCGGCGAGGTCGAGTCGATAGCGCCGCTGACCGCCTTCGATGACCTGGTCGTCGAGCACGGTGCCAGGGCAACGCAGCGTCGTCGAACCCGGATCCACGGCGGGAGGCTCGGAGGTAAAGGTCAGCAGCTTGTGGTTGTTGAACTCGTTGCTCTCGACGATTTCGTCGTCGGGATCGATGAGCCACTCGAGCTCGTGCGGCCCCTCGGTTGGAACCCAAGGTGTGGTGCACCAAGTGATGTACGCGCCGGGAGCGACCGTGGTCGAGAATTCGCAGAACAGGGAGCCGTCGATCCACGCCTCTCGAGGCACGGAGACGGTGGCGTCGTCGTCGCCTTCGTAGGTCCAGCGCAGATGGACGTAGGCGGGCTCGCCTGCGCGCGGCGCGGTCATTTCGTCACCGCTATTGGGGCCGGTGCGAAACAACGCTTCACGTGCGATCAGATCTTCGACGCCGGCAGTCCAGACCTTGCTGACGGTGTTGTTCGACTCGTTTTCTTCGTCGATCGAGTCGTTGGGATCGAATTCCCATCGGAGCTCGTGGCTTCCGCCGGTTGCGGTCCAGGAGGAGCCGCACCATACGACACGGTTGTCGTTGGACGGCACCGTGAGCGTTCCCGAGCAGAAAACCTCACCGTCGAGGAGGGCACGCAGGGCCAGGTCGAATTCTTCGTCCACCTCGGAGTTGATGCGGTAGTTGGCGTGGAGAAATACGGTTTCGCCGCTGGCCGGTGCATCGATCTCGTCCCCGCTGTTGATGCCGG
>JANQHZ010000417.1 GCA_028282445.1 Candidatus Binatia bacterium
GATCTGGACCGGCCCCGATGTCGACCGGATCGCCAAGCACGTGATCCCCAGCCTGCCCGACGACAATCCGATGCAGATGTTCGGGCGTCGTATTCAGCCGGGTTCGACCGTGCTGATCGACGGTCGACGCGTCTCGGGCGAGGTCTCGTGCGCGGACTCCGCCCCGCTGCCCAACTGCGGCGAGGAGCGCATCGTCTTGACGCTCGACGAGTACCCGGAGGAAGCCGGAATGCATCTCCTCCAGTTACAGACGCCCGGCGGCATGCAGAGTAACGAGTTCCCGATCTTCGTCGGCCCCGTGTTCTGATCGAGTAGGCCGCGTCGAGCTCTCGAGGACCACTGCAGAGATCCTCCCGCTCAAAAAGGGGGCAACTCTTCTCGCGTTTCGGAATCCAACTCCCGGTCCACGCGCACCGGAAAACATTTGACATCCGAACGCAGGCCGCCGTACACGCATGAGACGGGGGGTGCGAGTGGGAGCGTGACGCTGGGTCGGGACCGTACTCCGCGCGGCGGGTTTTGCCGCCAACCACTTCTGACATCGGGGGGTTCCATGATTCGTACAGCCACAACCATTGCGGCCATTCTCTTGCTCACCACGGCGTCGTCGGCGAGCGCAGCCGATCAGGCGGTTCGCGGAAAGGTCCTGTTGGTCAAAGGCGGCGAAGCGAGTAAACGCAAGGTCGTCGTCAAAGCCAAAGAGAACGGCAGCTCCGCGACAATCGTCGGCGATCCGACCGTCGACGGTGCGACTCTGGTCGTCGACGCGATCGGAGGCTCGACGAACAGTCAGACCTTCAACCTTCCGACCGGCACCAGCGTCGCTACCGGCAAGCCCTTCTGGAGCGGCGATGCGACCAAGGGATTCAAGTACAAGGACAGAGACGGCGAGAACGGACCGGTCAAGGTTGCCAAGCTCAAGAGCAAGAACGGCAAGTTTCTGTTCAAAGCGGTCATGCTCGGAAAGATCGGTGACGTCACCCTGCAGCCGCCGAACGAAGGGAGCCGCGGCTGTGCCCTGCTAACTCTCGGCGGTGGGGACTCCTACAGCGTTCGCTTCGCCGACGGCAAGATCAAGTCGAAGGGGGAGAAGCAGTTCAAGGTCACCAACCCGGGCAATGTCGGCACCTGCATTCAGTGCGACCCGTTCGACGATACCGACTGTCTCTTCCCGTTCCCGAACGATTTCTTCACGATCGAGGACCCGTCGACCGATTCTGGCCGGCGCCTCAACTTCTCCGAGGCGATCATGCCGCGCAACGTCGACGGCGTCGCCATCGACCCCTTCCCCTACAACGCCAGCGACGGCTTCAGCCCCGGCGCCAGCATTCTCTTGCGGGTGCCCAACGTCGATCTCACCATGACCGGCGCCGCTCCGGTCACCGACATCGAGAGCTCGCTCGACGCCGGCGCGCCGGTGGTGGTCATCAATGCGACGACTCTCGAGCGGCATCTGAACTTCGTCGAGCTCGACGCCAACGCTTCTACCGAGCCGTCGCGCGCCCTGATCATTCGACCGGCGGTCAACTTCGAAGAAGGCGAACGCTACATCGTGGCGCTGCGTGAGATGAAGGACGGGGCCGGCTCCACCATCACACCCGACGCCAACTTCCTTGCCTTCCGCGACGATACGCCGACGCACGATCCGGTGATGGAAGCACGCCGCGCTCACATGGAAGATATCTTCAGCACTCTCGACGCGGCTGGGGTCGCACGCAACGATCTCTACCTGGCCTGGGACTTCACCGTCGCAAGCGCAAAGAGCACGACCGAACGCCTGCTCTTCATGCGCGACGACGCCTTCACACGACTCGGCGCCGACGCGCCGACCTTCACCGTCCTCAATGTCGAGGACGACCTCGGACCCAAGATCTTCCGACGCATCAGCGGGACCTTCGAGGTCGAACGCTACGTAAACTCGCTGAGCGCGCCGGCCCGATTCGAGCTCGACGAGGACGGCTTACCGATCCATCAGGCGACGCCGCAGGTCGCCAACTTCCAGTGCATCATCCCGCGTGCCGCACTGGCTGACGCGGTATCGACCGCCGTCCCGGCGAGAGCGTCGATTTACGGCCACGGCCTGCTCGGCGCGCACACCGAGGTTGCGAGCGGGCACGTCCGAGACATGGCCAACGAGCACAATTTCGTTTTCTGCGCCACCAAGTGGATCGGTATGTCGAACGACGATGTCATCAATGCGATCAACATCCTCGAGGAGCTCGGCAGGTTCCCGAGCTTCACCGACCGACTCCAGCAGGCGATGATCAACCAGCTCTTCCTGGCGCGCCTGATGATTCACGCCCAGGGATTCGTGTCCGATCCGGCGTTCCAGGACATGTTCGCCAACCCGGTGATCGACACCAGCGATGTCTTCTACGACGGCAACAGTCAGGGCGGCATCTTCGGCGGCACGGTCATGTCGATCTCTCAGGACATTACACGCGGAGTTCTCGGGGTGCCGGGCATGAACTACTCGCTGCTGCTGACCCGCAGCATCGACTTCGACCTCTACAAGGCGTTCTTCTACCCGGCCTACCCGAACGAGCTGCATCGCCCGCTCGGCTTGGCCTTGGTTCAGATGCTGTGGGACCGCTCCGAGCCGAACGGCTACGCACACCACATGACCGATGATCCCCTGCCGAACACTCCGGCACACGACGTCCTGCTGCACGTCGCATTCGGCGATCACCAGGTCGCCAACCTGTCGACCGAGATCGAGGCGCGCACGATCGGGGCTTCGATTCACGCCCCCTCGATCGGCGCTGGACGACACTCCGACGTCGATCCGTACTTCGACATCCCGACGATCCCGGCCTACCCCTTCGACGGCTCGGCTCTCATCATTTGGGATAGCGGCGCCGCCACCCCGCCAATCACCAATGAGCCACCGATCGTCGGCGACGATCCCCACTCGGATCCGCGCAAGGATGTTGATGCGCGACAACAGAAATCGGACTTCCTGACGACCGGCGGCGACGTCACCGACGCCTGCAGCGGCGTCCCCTGCGTGATCCCCTGATCGACGGCCGAAACCCATATAGCGAATATGATCCGCGCCGGGGTGGGCGCTTATCTCGCCCACCCCGGCGCGTCGGCTCAGCCGGAACGTTCGAACCCACCAAGATCCGCAGAGTGCGCGCGAGATCAGTCGAAGAAGCCGGCAACCCTCTCGATCACCCAGAACATCGCGATCGCACCGATCGCCGTCGGCGCCAGCCGGGCCGCCCAAAGAGGCGGATCGATCGGCAGACGCCGTAGCAGCGCCAGCACCCCCAACGACGCCGAGAGGAACGCCAGCTGGCCGACCTCGACTCCGACGTTGAAGAAGAAGAGCGCCAATGGGATCGCATGTTGAGGAAGTCCCACCTCGCTCAACGCACCTGCGAAACCCAAGCCGTGCAACAGGCCGAAGCCGAAGGCGATTGGCCACGGCGCGCGCTGCCCGAAACCTGAGATTCCCTCTTGCGAGCGGATGATCTCCGCGGCAACGAACAAGATACTCAGAGCAATGCAGGCCTCGACCGGGGGCCCCGGGATTCGTACTACTCCGAGAGTCGCCGCGGCGAGAGTGACGCTGTGCGCCACCGTAAAGGCGGTAATCGTCACGACCAGACGCCTCCAGCTATCGACCAGCAACACGAGCGCGAGAACGAAGAGCAGATGATCGATACCGAGCAGGATATGCTCGAAGCCGAGCACGAAGTACGTCGCCCCCACTTGGACCCGGCTGGGCGAAGCCTCCACGTTCAGCGACGGCGCCTCCGGCGTGAGGCGCTGGGTTTGGGTGGTACCGTCCAGCCTTTCGATTCGCACCAGGACTTCGATGAGGGTACCGCTCAACCCGTCAATCCGAATCGTCGAGCCGACCAGCCCGCCGGGATCGCGAACGGTCCAGCGCTCCTCGTAGGCGGAGCCCGCATACACCGCGATCGGATCGGTGGCCTCGACCGATTCGAGGAAGCGCACATAGAGAGCAAGCCGGAGATCGTCGCCCTTGGCGGGCACCTTCCACAAGACATCGAAGCTGTCGTCCGCGGTTTGGCGAAGCTCGAGGTAGGCCGGCCGGACTTCGTGCGCAAGCGCAGGGTGCGTCAAGGCAAGCCCTGCCGCCAGCACGACGAGCAACCGGCCGATCACTTCGCGTCCCGTTCCGGGCCCAGCCCCTCGGGCCAGTCGACACGCACCTCGTACTTACCCTCCAGCCCTCGGTAGAAGTCTTCGGTCAACTCTTCTCGCCGAGCATGCTCCCACTCTCGAAGAACGTCACCGCGCACCTCCTCGAGGGACGCCACCCGACCGGCGGTCCGCTCATCCAGGAAGACCACGTGCACTCCGTAAGCCGACTGGATCGGACCTTGCCAACTACCCACTTCCAGCCGATCGACGGCGGATGCAAACTGATCGCCGAACAAGCGCTCGATCTGCTCGCGTGCGAGCTGCGTGTGCACGTGATCGAGCAGCGTCGGGTCGCCCAACGCTTCCGCCGGCAGCGAGCTTTCTCCCTGCAGTGAAGCGACAAGGTTTGTAGCGAATCGCCGCGTGTCCTCGCCACGCAGCTTCGGGTCCACGAAAACCTGGCGGAACGACAACCGCGACGGCCGGCGAAAGCGTTCGGCATTCTCTCGCAGGTGGGTGACCAACTCCTCATCCGTCGGACGTAACGCTTTGGTCAGGCCGACGGCGGTAAACTCGAGCTTCTGTCGAACTCGACGGCGCACCACCGTGTCGTCGCGGTCGAGCCCGAGAGAAACCCCCTCGCGGTAGGCGAGCTCTTCCCGGACGAAACCGTCGACCAGCGCCTGCAATTCCCCTCGGGTCGGGCGGCGCTGCCATGTGCGGGCAAACAGCTCGGCCAGTTGCTCTACCTTCGCCGCCGACACCTCGATGCGGCGCTCGTCCGGAATCGGGTCTTCGGCGACGTAGCCGTAGAGCACGAAAATCGAAGCCCCAAGGATCGCGAAGTGCACGAGCGGCTCCCTCAGCAGCCGGCCGAACCGCTCACCTCCCGGACCGCCCGCATCCGCGGACCCTGCGCTCATCGAGCCCGGTGCCGCAGCGAGTGGTTACTCATGTGCAAATCCCGCGGACGACTCGAAGGGCGTCGGAGAGAGAGCTCGATACTCCCACAGCCGTCAGGGAGTGTACCAAATCGGCGATGTGTAGGCTCGCTCCTCGGTGGTCATCGCGACCTTGTCGCTCATTTTGATGCCGAAGCGTTTCGCCTCGTACGCGGTCCAACGCGGGGTCGGGATCTCGATGACGCGCGCGTAGTAGAAGGCCCGTTGGTCGGGATCGAAGTCTGGATCCCGCCATACCGCGTTCAACTCGGGGGCGCCGATCGTATCGGCCCAGATCGCATTCTCGACGTCGACCGTATTGCCGACGGAGGGAAGTTTGCCGTCGGCTCCGGGCTCACGCTCGCCCGACCACGCAACGTCGTAGACCTTCTCGTCGGTCGTCCCGTCCGTGTTCAACCACCCCTTGACGATTTGAATGCGGTCCAGATTGCCGCTCATCGGATCCTTCATCGCCGCTACCAGGAAGGACGGCGCTCGGTCCGCCGATCGTTTCGGCAGATCGCCGCCCATTGGGACTCCTTTGGAATAGCCGACCCGGGCGAGATAGCGGGTCTTGATGTCGGCGTCGCCGAAATCCCAGCCTCCGAAGAAGCGAACCGTCATGCGAGACCCCGTCGTCGCATAGGTCTCCTTGCGCTTCATGGCGTCGAAAATCGCTTCGCGGCTGTTCTCGGTCGCCCACACAGCGGCGTAGCCGGCAGCCGCTTGCTGCCACCCGTAAATGCTGAACTCCGGAGTCGGCGCTTCGATCACCAGATGCTCCCAGCGCTGCGGCTCCGGCTCGACGCCGGAGTGCTTTCCGAAAAAGTTGTCTTCTTCCACCGCCGCCATCGCGGTATGCGCGTCACTTCCGCCCACCATGCCAAACTTGAACGGGTTCACACCGAGCTTGTCTTCGAGAGCGAGCCCCGTCTTCAGCGCCTCGCGAGCGTACTCGGCTTTGATCATGTCGGGCGTCTTCGCTTCGGTACCGTTGAGGTTCGACTTGTCCCAGGTATCGAAATCCGCGAACTCGTCGTTCGGCGAAAGCATCGGGTGGGCCTCGCCATCGCCTTTGATCTGGGTCACCTCATAGATCGGCTCGAGCCGCGCTCGCAGGGTAGCCAGCTCCGTGTCATACGGGGTCTTGCCGTCGAATTTGTTGACCGAGAACATACGACCGTTGCTCAGGTTGCCATTGTGGGGGATGGCGAGGACTTCCCCGCCGGTCCGCTTCTGGAACGCATCGAGGGCAGTCCAGAGGTCTTCTGGGTTCTGGCTGTCGAATTGAGAGAACGGCACCGTCTGGTTCGCCAGCGCAGCGCCTCCACGGAAGACAACGTTGCGGTGCAGATTGTCGCCACCCATGGTTGTGTACTCGTATCCAATCAGGGTCGTGAAACGTCCTGGCTCGTTGTACTGATCGGCCAGGCCCGTGTAGGCCTGCCAACTCTTCTTTACGACTGCGTCGGCCTTGAGCGGCGGATCCTTCTTCGAGAGCGAAGCGACGATCTCCATCGCGGCCGCGAAAATCGTGTCATGGTCACCGGTCTGGAGCATGTCGTACCAGCGCTTGCCCTTCTCCTGTGACAGGATGTCGCTGTCGCCGGCCTTCAGCCGAGGCATGAGGCCGTACATCTCCGCGTGATCGGTCAACACCAGGAAGTCCAGCGGTCGCCCCAGCTTGGCTTTCAAGCCATGGGTCGTCGTGATTTCCTCGCCGCGCGCGAAGCGAAACGCATCTTCCTGACCGACCGTGCACATCGTTCCGGCATCGACCGACACCGCAGTGTGTAGGTGGGTGTCGCCCCAGTACACGCTGGTGGGATAATCGCGACCGGCATACGGCGAATACTCGACCTGCGATTCCGCCGCACCCACCGGCACGGCGCAAGCGAGCAACACGGCAACGATCAAGCTCTCGATCTTCATTGGATGCCCCCCTCCGATGGACGCCCGCAAGATAGCCGACTGGCGTTCAACTAAAAAGCCGCGCGCCCAAGACGATTCGATCCCGGCAACCGTTACACCGTATCCGATCCAAACGAATATCGCAGGCGCTCACATGCCGCGCCTACGTGCGGAGAGTCAGCGGTGCATCCAACGGGGAGGTACTGTCCTAGCTTCGAGGACCACGGCAGCCGCCGGCCTGGTGATTCATTCGATCGCGGCGCTGCCGCACGAATCGACCTCGAGGTGGTGGTGGAGAATGCGCTGCACCTCTTGCACCACCTCCGGTTTGGCCTGCATGGAATGTGGGTACGGGACGATCAGCTCCGATTCGACACCGTCGATGTGGGCGCTCGTATACTTCACGACCCCGTCGCCTCCGCTTTCCAATGGATCCTCGCCGACGACACCGACGATGGAATGTGCGGTAATCTCGGGGACCACAGGAATCCCCGCGATCGCGGCAATGAAGGGATGCCCGGGAGACATGTTGTCGATGCTGGTAGGCAAACGCTCGATACCAGCGAGCTGGCGAACCTTGTCCATGCCGAGCAGCTCGCCACCGCTCCGCACCAGGCTAGCGGGCGTGCTGATCAAGCGTTCGGCGAGTCGACGCACGATCGAAGGACCGGCCAGATAGCTGCCGCGGTGGGGAGTCGCGATAAACACCACCCGACGCACGAAGGGCAGCGGCTCGACGAACATCATCTCCTCGATCAAAGCCTGGGTCTCGGCGGAAAGACCAGAGTCCTCGAGCGAACCGTCGCTCAGGTTGCGCCAGAAGCGGTCCCCCGAGTCGATCGCCGTCAACTTGACGAGCAGTCCCCCTTGGCTGTGACCGATGACGACCATCCGGTCGAGACAAGAATCGTCCAACTCGTCGTGCAGTACGCGCCAAGCTTCCGTCAGCGAACGCCGCAACTGCATCCCCGAGTAGAGAATCGGCTGGCCGCTGTCGTACCAAAAGAGGTAGAACTCGAAGCGTTCCCGGATGACCGGATCGCTGTCGAGATCGTTCATCATGTTGAACCACACACTGGGGTTCGAGGCGGTCCCGTGCACGAAGACCACCGGAATGCGCCCCTTGCGATGCGCCTCATACCCGGCAAAGTCAGAGCCGGTATCCGATTGGACGACATGGCCGAGAAAGCGGCTGAACTGATTCACCCACGGCCTCGCCTCGGTCACCGTAAGCCCCAGGGCCACCGTCGGCTCGCGCTCGAGGGGGACGGTCCAAGCACCAATCTCGGCGGTCGAAGCGAGCGAGGCCGCGTGCAGCTCCAGCCGTCCGCTCAGCGCTTCGCCCGAGGTCAATTGACGGCGTGGATGCGGAACCTTGAGCAGCGCCGTCACTGGAACGTGCACCTCACGGCCGACGAGATCCGCGATCGCACCGTCCGGCTCGGTTGGCTCGGTCGCGGCCGCTAGGGCCGCCCCGACTCCGGGGCTGCGGTAGCGGTTCTCGAAGCCGGTCACCTCGGTCTCGGTAGCCGACACAAAGTCCACGAGGCGCCGGTCGCCCCACCGCAGTTGCTCCGCGTCGAACGAGACTTCCATCTCGCCGAACGGGAGCGGAAAAGTACCCTCTGCCAAGACGACGCCGGTACCTTCCGCTGACTTGAGAGCCTCGGTCAGTGCCCGGTTGTACAACTCCACCGAGTAGCGCAGTCGAGGGTCGAAGCGGTCGGGAGCGAGATCCTCCTGGTCCGGAAATGCGTAGGCGTAAGCATAGAGAGCGGCGGCGAGGTAGTGGCGCTGAGAACCGGCCCGCCCGGCGTGGTAGAAGGATAACTCGCTCAACGAAAAAAGACCGTCGTCGGCCAGCTCTCCGGCGCAAAACCTCTCGTGCAGAACTCGCAGCGCCGCTTCGCGGTCGTCGTCGAAAAGGTCGTTCAGGTTCTGGCGATGCAGAAGGATCTCAGAGAAGCGACTCGGCTCGCCCGACGACAACACGTTTGCGGTCAACTCTCGGCGAACCGCCTCGGGCGACGCTTGGCGCGCACCGAACGGCGCCGAGCACGCGGCCGGCGCAAGGCCGAGCATCAGCAACACGCCCCCGCGCACGAGCGCCGCGCCGAGCTCGCGGCTGCCTTGCAGTTTATCGGACCCGCTCACTTCTTCTCCAGCACCGGAACCTCAACCTGCGCTCGCTCTCTTACCCCTACGGTTCGAATCGGGTGATCTTCGAGCCGCGCAGGCCGATACCACCCATCAGTCCGGCGTCGCCAAACGAGAAGGCATAGATGTCGTCGCGCAG
>JANQHZ010000073.1 GCA_028282445.1 Candidatus Binatia bacterium
TCGCTACTGCGCGAGCGATTTCCCGATGCTCGCATCGAAGTGCTCAACTTCGGCCTGGGCGGCATCAATACCCGGCAGGCTCTGGCGCGCGCATCGAAGTACGTTCCGCGCTACCGGCCCGATCTGGTCGTCCTCGGCGTAACGCTCGACGATCTCAAGGGGCCTCACTACGTACCCAGCGTCGATCAGAAACGCTGGCGGGCGCAGAAACTCGACTACCTGCGCTTCGAGCGATCGAGGTCGCGGCTGCTTCGACTCCTCTGGCCACGGCTGCTGTCGTTGCGCGCCGCCCTCGCGCCGCCGCGCGGTAGCTACGTAGCGGAAGTGCATCACAACTTCTTCGCGAATCCCTTGGCGTGGCATGGCTTCGCGAGCGCCTTTGGCGAGCTCGTCGAGCTTTGTCGCAAGGCCGGCGCGAAGGTGGTGGCGTTCACCCACACCAGGCTCTGGTTCCTGAATCGATTCCATCCCTTTCGCCCGATGTACGACAAGTATGCCGCGACCGCCGCCGCGCTGGATGTACCCACCATCCATTCCCTGCCGGCCCTGTGCGGCTACCGCGGCCAGGATCTGTGGGTGTCTAGCGTCGACCCGCACCCCAACGCCGAGGCGCACAAGATTCTCGCCAGAGCGCTGGCCGACGGACTCGAGGCTCTACCGGCGGAGTATCTCCCACCGGCTCGCTGAGGCTGCTCGGCGAGTTTCGACAGCCAATTCGCTCATCCGGCGCCGAGCTCGCGGTCCGCCAGCAGACCGCGACAGATCTGCTCGATCACCGCCGCTTTGGTCGACTTCGGCTCGTAGCTCTCGGGGGCACGGTCCCACTTGATGTGCATCGCCCAGGTCGCAACCGTCTCGAGGGCAATGCGCGCCGCCAGACCGGGATTCTCGACTGAACGCAGCTGCCCCGCTCGCATCCTCGCCTCGACGTAGCGCGCCAAGTCACCACGCCCCGGCCCGCGCGCCGTCAGCTGCCACAGGGGACCGAGCTCGGGATGGTCGGAGCAGCGCTCGAGCAAGCGAATCGAGCGACAGTTGTCTTCCATCAAGGAGTAGAGCTCCTCGAGCACAGCGCGCAGCTCACTGCGAATGTCGGCGGCGCGAGGCTTGGTCAGGGCCGTCGACAGAACCTCGAAACGGGCCACTTGCCGGATTCGCATGGCGACCCGGTCGGCGAGGCTGCCGGGCGGCGGGGTCGCGACCGGGAGTCGATCGGGCTTTGGGATCTTCGCGCTTCGGTCGGCGTGCTCGAGACAAAGCCACAACAACGCATCCTTGCTCTCGACATAGAGGTAGAGGGTGGCCTTGGAGACGCCTACCGCCTCGGCGATTCCCGACATCTGGGTAAGTCTGTAGCCCTGCGCGGTAAACGCCTCGGTCGCGCAACGGATCAAGTCGTCGAAGCGGTCGGGCGGAATTTTGCGCGGCATCCGGTCAATCCTCGACCGCGATCGGCTGGTAGATCGAGAAGCTCTGGGTGTAGAGAAAGTCGAAGGCCTCAACCCGACGGTATCCGGCCTGGGTCATCTCCTGATCGATCGCGGCGGGGTCGGACGTGTGACCGGACATGATCCAGCTCAGCGGGAACGGCATATCCGGTCGATCATCGAGATGGGCCACTCTCCCGTCCGCTGACAAGTCGCCGCGCAGGTTCGCGAAGTACGCCACCCGATCTTCGATGTGGTGATAGGTCTTCGACGTGATGGCGAGGTCCACCGCGCGATCCGGCAAGCGCGGATCGTCGTAGCGACCGAATACGACCTCGACGTTGTCGTAGCCGGCATCTTCGACCAGCTTCATCAGGGCCTCTACCTTGTCCGCGCGAACCTCGACCGCGTACACCCGCCCCTCGGGCCCGACCGCTGCGGCCAACCACGGCAGCCAATACCCTTCGCCGGCGCCGATTTCCGCGATCCGCAAACCCGGACGGATCGCCAGCGCGTCGATCACCATCTCCGGCCGCTGGTAGCCATCCCGCCCTGACGTGACCAGTCGCGGAATATCGACTCGCGACGACGCGCAGCCCGCCGACACGATCGGAAGGATCGCCACTCCGAGAAGCGCAAGCAGCGATACTCCACGGTTCGAGAGAGAAAGGATCACGGCTCATAAATAACCGGCTGGATCAGTTATTATCAAGGTCGTCGGTCTAGATCTCACAGCCAAGGCCTACCCACACCTTTACCCCTTCTCCCGCAAGCAATGAGGGCGGAAGATATCGCTCTTGCCGCTTCGCGAACGACCTCCCCCTTTGAAAAAGGGGGACTGAGGGGGATTTATCGGAACGGCGCGATCTCAAAATCCCCCCGAACCCCCCTTTTTCAAAGGGGGGCCACGTAGTGACGTTAAAGTCGACACCCGCTCCCTTGAGGACGCTCGAACGAGGCCGTCTTCTACCCGCGTGGACTCGATTCCCCTTCCGGGCTAGTTTCGGTGATTCACCTCGAGGTCCCTGCGCGGGCCCATTCCGGAGAAATTCATGGCAAAGACTCTATTCGACAAGGTGTGGCAGGCTCACGCCGTTCGCGAGCTACCAAGCGGACAGACCCAGCTCTTCATCGGCCTCCACCTGGTTCACGAAGTCACCAGCCCACAGGCTTTTCAGATGCTTCGTGAAGACGGCCTGGGTGTGCCCTACCCGGATCGCACGACGGCGACCGTCGACCACATCATCCCGACTCACACCGACGCCCGGCCGTTCGACGACGAACAAGCCGAAGGAATGATGTCGGCGATCGAGAAGAACTGTAAGGAGTTCGGCATCACCCTGCTCGACCGCGACTCGGGCAGCCAGGGGATCGTGCACGTCATCGGGCCCGAGCTCGGCCTGACCCAGCCGGGCATGACGATCGCCTGCGGCGACAGTCACACCAGCACGCACGGCGCCTTCGGAGCGATCGCGTTCGGAATCGGAACCAGTCAGGTTCGCGATGTCCTCGCCTCGCAGTGCCTGGCGATCGTCAAACCCAAGCTGCGACGGGTCGAGGTCAATGGCACCCTACCTCACGGCGTCTACGCCAAGGACGTGGTTCTGCACATCATCCGCGAGCTGGGAGTCAAAGGCGGGGTCGGGTTCGCGTACGAGTTCGCCGGCGACGTCTTCGACAACATGACCATGGAAGAGCGGATGACCGTCTGCAACATGAGCATCGAGGGCGGCGCTCGCTGCGGCTACGTCAATCCCGACGATACCACCTTCGATTACCTGCGCGGTCGGCGCATGGCTCCGCAGGGCGAGGCTTTCGACCGCGCCGTCGAATGGTGGCGTAGCCTAGCCTCCGAGCCCGGCGCCTCGTACGACGATGTCGCCAGAATCGACGGCTCCTCGCTGTCGCCGGTCATCACCTGGGGAATCAATCCGGGTCACGCCGTCGGAGTCGACGAGAAGATCCCCGAGCTCCACCACTTCGACGCGGACGAGCACCCGACGGTTCAAGACGCGCACGAGTACATGGGTTGGACGCCGGGCCAGGAAGTCGCTGGTACCAAGATCGACGTCGCCTTCATCGGGTCCTGCACCAACGGTCGCATCTCCGACCTGCGCGAGGCTGCCAAGGTCGCCAAGCTCGGCAAGGTGAAGCCCCACGTAAAGGCCTTGGTCGTCCCCGGCTCGCAAGACGTGGCGCGAGAAGCCGAAGCCGAGGGACTCCACGAGGTCTTCACCGAGGCGGGCTTCGAATGGCGGCTGCCCGGTTGCTCGATGTGCCTGGCGATGAACCCCGACAAGCTGGTCGGCGACCAGGTGTGCGCATCCTCCAGCAACCGCAACTTCAAGGGCCGTCAGGGCAGCCCGGCCGGCCGGACCCTTCTGATGAGCCCGGCAATGGTCGCCGCTGCCGCAATCGAGGGAGCGGTCAGCGACGTTAGAGATATTCTGAAGTAAACGAGCGCCGGCGAGGCGTCCGATCGTCACTCACCGAGGTAAGCATGAGCGAACTGATTCCCGTAGAAAAAGTAGCCGGACGACCGATTCCGTTGCGCGGCAACGACATCGATACCGATCGGATCATCCCGGCGCGATTCATGAAGGCGGTGACCTTCGACGGTCTCGGCAAATTGGCCTTCTACGACGAGCGTTACCACGCGGACGGGGCCGAAAAATCGCACGTGATGAACGATCCGCGCCACATGGCCAAGGGGGATCGCGTAGCGGTCGTCAACAAGAACTTCGGTTGCGGCTCGTCGCGTGAGCACGCCCCGCAGGCCCTGCTGCGCTGGGGGATCAAGGCATTGATCGGCGAATCCTTCGCCGACATCTTCTACGGCAACTGCATCGCCAACGGCATGCCGGTCGCGACCGCCGACGCGGCGACCGTCGAGAAGCTACTGAACGCGATCGAGGAAGATCCGGCGCACGATCTGACGGTCGATGTAGACGCTCGCACCGCGACCTACCGCGGCGAGAGCTATGCGATCGAGATCCCCGACGGGGTCCGCAAGCAGCTCCTCGACGGAACCTGGGACGCGACCCGGGTCCTTCTCTCGGCCGCCGACGAGGTCAAGGCAACCGCCAAGAGCCTTCCCTACGTCGAGGGCTTCTGACCGGGCACGGCTGCTACTGCTCCGTTCCGTTGCGGAAGACCTGGAATCGGCGGAAGTTGTCACCCGACCCGACGTAGACGTTCTCCGGATCGCTACCGATGTGCATCGGGGTCCCGTCCGGAAAAGAGAGTTGGCCGTTGAACGAATGCTGCCCGACCGGGATACCGTCGACGTAGAGTACGGTTGTCCCGTCTTCCCAGCTCGCTGTGACGGAGTGAGACTCACCCGCGACCCACTGGTCGATCGCGTATGTGATCTCCGCAGTCTCGCCGAGATCATCGGTCACGATGAAGCGCAGGCTACCGCCGTTCTTGACCAACTGCATTCGGTTTTCCCAACGATGCGGCTGGCGAATGGCAACGAGTGAAGCGTCCGTCGGGTCGGCACCGTCCCACTCCGGCTGAATGTCGACGCTCACCGACCACGAACCGTCCGAGTCGTTCACCTCGGGAAAGGTCGTGACGGAATCACTCGGGAAGTCGATCCACTCCGGCGCGATCAGGTCGCGCCACGCTGGCCCGTCGACGACGAAGTCGGCGACCCAGTCGCTCAGCGCGACCGCATCGATCTCGAGTGAGGCAAAGGTGCCTTCCGATCCGACGCCGTTCGGCCCGACGCCGGCGCCTAGAAGGATCGTGTGCGACTCGCCGTTGACGAAAAATCGCTTGAACCGCTCGGGCCACGCCGCCTGGACCTCGCCCGTGATGTCGAACATCAGGTCCTGGTAGGCGGGGCGATCGAGCATGAGGAAGCTCGCGATCACGAAGTCCTGTTTGTAGCTGAACAATCCGACGCGGGTGTTGGGATCATTCTCCAACGTCCAGTCGATCAGGTAGGTGATCTGCTCGTCACAGCGGGTGCAGCCCTCGACCAGAAACTGCTCGAACTGCCAATTCTCGCTGCGCTCCATAATCGACTGCTGGTCGTCGTTGTTCTGCAATCCCGGGCCGGAATCGTTCAGCACATAGATCGGCTTGTCGGGAAAGGCGACGCGCATCACTCCGTAGCCGCTGAAGGTCCCGTAGCCCCCGGCACTGCTGCCGGCGACGACGATCTCGGGCGGATCGGGAAAGTTCTGTCGCATCACGTCGAGGCCGGCGGAAAGATTGACCTGGCCGCGGTGGTAGACGGTGCCGCGTTCGTATTCGACGACGTTGTCGCCACCGAAAACCGAGCCGTCGCAGTAGGGAACGTAGACGACGTTCCAGCCGTCCAGAGGATTGCTCGGACCAATACCGAGAATGCCCTGAAAGATACTGAGGTCGGCAATCGGTTCCGATGTTTCCTTTGCACCGAGATCCGAATCTCCGAAGCAAGTCTCCTCGTTCCAGCATCCGCCACCGCCTTCGAGGTAAAAGAGGACGTTCTCACTGCTGCCGGGGCGAACGAACACTTGATACGGAGTGCCGAACAGGCAAACCGGCCCATTGGCGGTGACGTCGAATCGATAGCGGAGCCAATCGCCCTCGGAGGTCGGTTGCGGAACGTCGCGTGAAAGGTACTTGCCGACGCCCACCGCCTCGAGCTGCTCGACCAGAGTCGGTTGGCTCGAGCCCGAGTCGTCGTCGTCACTGCCGCACCCGATCAACGTGCCGAACAGCAGCGATAGTAGGACGGTCAGAAATCGTCGTTGCATGCTTCCCCCTGTCAACTCGGCGATCCGGTGACTGTAGCCAACCGGCCCCCCGGACGGAAGGATCGCGGCCTCCGCGCGGAGACGGAGATTTCGGCTGTCGATGGCGCAATCGCTAGGTCAGCGCCGCCCTCTTGCAGTCGGACGCCGGGAGAGGCACGATCCCGCCTTCCGATCGAGAAAATACAGCAAGCTGCCGGCGCATCGGGCGAAACCACCCGGCTTGGCAGATTCGCGAAGGAGATAGCGATGGCATCTGATGCCGAAGCCGTAGAGTTGATCATTCGACGCCTCAAAGAGGATCGAATTCCAGAGGCTCCGCTGCCGGAGGAGGTCGCGGAGAAGAAAAAGCGTCCGAAGCAGGTCGCCTTCATGGACGTGAACCTCTGCTACCCGTGCGGAAAGTGCCCGGAATTCTGTCCGGTTGGATGTATCGAGTACCTTCCCGAGGCGAGCCTCCCGGGACGGGGACTTTCGCCGGTCCAGGATCGCTTTCAGGAGTGCATCGGCTGTTTCATCTGCGTCGAGGTCTGCGCCCTGCTGACCGATTACGACGCGGTCCGCATGTACAACACCGACTTCGTCGAGCAGCTGCTCGGTGTCGAGATCGGCAACGAGAAGCCGGATCCGTATGTGCCGGCCAAGGCCTACGAGGAGTACTTCTCCGACGGCGGCTCCAGGAGCGTTCGCCACCTCGGCCAGGGGTCGCGTATCCGCGACAAGATCACCAAGGAAGACCGGGCCGCGATGGGCTGGGGCGCCAGCAAGAGATAGCAACCTCTCGCAGCAGGTCCGGCAGAGGCGTTCGATGGCCCTCGCCGTAACCGGTCAGACCCTGGCGGGGTGGCCGAGGCTGCGGTTGCGGCCGCCCTCGATGAACAACTCGGCGCAGCCGACGCTGATCAGCACCATCACAAAGGTGACGGCATACGTACCACCGAGGTCGGCGGCCTGAGTCATCCAACCGCTGCCGACCTGCGTATGTCCGAGCGTCGCCAACGGCAGGCCTACGAACATTTCGGAACGCAACAACTCCGCCCCGACCCACAGCCACGCTGCCAGCACGGGGCGAACACGCGCCGACACCGTACCGAACGCCGACGCGTACAGGACCGCCAGTAGAACATAGGGTAGAGCGCTGGCCGTTCCGTTGGCACACCACCACCACGCACCGTGGCTGGAGCTGAATTGCTCCAACGAGGCGACTCGCGCCGAGCTCATTTGCACGCAACCGAAGAGCAGAGCGAAAAAGCACCCACGGACAAAAGCGGCGCGTTTGGACAATCCGCGAACCGCGGTCAAAAGCAGTCCCGGAACTAGCCAGGCGGCAAGCGACAGCTCGTAGGGTGCACAAGCGAGGCCGTAGAGGAGTGCCGCAGCCAGCACGGCCGCCCAGCTCTCTCGCATTTGCCACACCTTGTCCATCGCCCGATCGCGCCTCACCCAGCAGCCGGCTAGGCCGCGAAGTCGGCCCCTACGACGACTCGCGGCAGAGGTGCTACCGAGCCGCCGGCAACGAACTTCGGAATCGTCAGGGTGAAGGTCGCACCCTCGCCGACTTCGCTCTCGACCGTGATCTCTCCGCGTAGCAGTTCCGCCAGCTTACGCGAGAGCGCGAGGCCAAGCCCGATGCCCCTGTGCAAGCGCACGGCCGAGCCGTTGACCTGCCGAAACGGGTCGAAAATCACATCGAGATGCTCGGCGCGTATTCCGGGGCCCGTATCGGAGACACTGAAGCAAAGGTTGTCACCCCGCTCGAAGCCACGCACGGAGATCCTGCCTTCGGTGGTGAACTTCGACGCGTTCGACACCAAGTTGCGGAGAATCACACGCAATTTCGCGACATCGCTTTCGAAGCTGACCGGGGCGCGCTCGACGTCCAGCTCGAAGTCGACCGTTTTGTTCTCCAAGAAAAGACCTGCCAGCCGCTCCAGCTCTCCGGCGATCTTTGCGGTATCGACGACTTCGAAATCGGTATCCCTTCCCCCGGCCTCGATCTTTGCGTAGCTCAACAGATCCGAAACCAATGCCGACAGGTCATTGGTGGCTCCGGTCAGTCGTTGCAAAGCGTCGATCGCTTCTCCCGGGAGCTCACCGAAGTCGCCGTCGATCAGCAGGTCGGAGTAACCCAGTATGATGTTGAGTGGCGTGCGCAGCTCGTGGGACACATTCGCCACCAACTCGCGCTGTAGGCGCTCGCCGTCGCGTAGTCCGCTGATGACGGCGTGCGCCTTGATGGCTACATCGACCCAGAGAAGTAGTCTCTCGGGGCTTTCCGACTTATCGTGGCAACCCTGGATGTCGAGCTCGGCG
>JANQHZ010000784.1 GCA_028282445.1 Candidatus Binatia bacterium
ATCCTGGATGCGGCTCTCGACGGCGTGATCATGACCGATGCCGACGGTCGAATCAGCGAGTGGAACCCGCAAGCCGCCGCGATGTTCGGGTGGAGCAAGACCGAGGCGGTCGGGCGCGCTGTCAATGACCTGATCGTTCCGTCGAGCTATCGGGAGCGCTTCAACCAAGAGCTTCGCAACCTCATCGAGCAGGGGAACCACGTCATCCTCGATCGCCGGGTGGAGCTGACTGCACGCCACCGGAACGGCCATGAGTTCCCGATCGAGGTCTCCGTGTCCGCTGTCCGTTGCGAAGGGTCGGTCTACTTCAGCGCCTTTGTTCGCGACATCACGATGCGCCGTCGGATGGAAGAATCTCAGCGTGAGGAGCTTCGAATCTCCCAGGCGATGGCCAAGGTCAGCTACGAGCTGAGCGTATCAACGGGCGCCGAAGATCTGTTGGACACGCTCTGCAGGCTCACGACCGAGCTGCTCGAGTGCGAGTTCAGCTACTCTTTGCTCCTCAACGAGGACGGCGAGTGGGAACCGGTTCGCGCTTTCGACGGCGACGACGCCGAGTGGGAATCGGTGCGCCTGCTGCGATTTCCGGGTGAGCCCCTGGCGTCCTCGATGAAGGACCGGTCCGTACTCGAGATTTCATCGAGGATCGAGGGGATGCCGCTCGGTTGGTTGATGGATCGCTACGAGATCGCGGCGGTGTTGCTGATCGGGCTGCGCCGCGGCGACGAGGTAATCGGCATCCAGACGGCGGGCTTTCGCAGAGAGAACGCCGGCTTCTCGGCACTGCAGACACACGCTGCTCAGGAACTGGCCAAAGTGGCATCGATCGCCCTCGAGAATGCCCGCTTGGTCGAGGAGCTGCGTCGAGCGAACCGGCTCAAGTCCGAGTTCGTCGCGACGATGTCTCATGAGCTGAGGACCCCACTGAACGTGATATTGGGATATGAGGAGCTACTGCTCGACGGAGCGTTCGACCCCTTGCAACCGGACCAGGCCGACATCGTGCAGCGCATCGGCCGCAGCGCCCGCGAGCTTCACGACCTGATCACCGCGACGCTCGACCTGAGTCGACTGGACGCGGGCAGGGCGGAGCTCAACCTGGAGGACGTCAATCTCGGACAGTTGGTAGCAGAGGTCGAGGCGGAAATGCGAAGCCTTCAGATCGAAAAGCCGCAGGTGCGGATGAAGCTGGAGATCCCGACGCCGGGGCCCGAGCTGGTGACCGACCGTGCCAAGCTCAAGGTGGTTCTGAAGAACCTTCTCAACAACGGTCTCAAGTTCACCGACCAGGGCCGGGTCTCGCTTTGCGCCAGTGAAGCCGACGAGGGCGTCCACATCCAAGTGACGGACACCGGTATCGGCATCCCAGAGGAAGCGATCGGGTCGATTTTCGAGCCCTTCCTGCAGATCGACGCTTCGCCCACCAGGCGGCACGGCGGCGTCGGGCTCGGCCTCCACATCGTCCAGCGGCTGATCGGAATGCTGGGCGGGACCATCCGAGTCGAGAGCACCGTCGGCGAAGGCACCCGCTTCTTCGTTGAATTCCCGTACGTACACCCGCGCTCCCAGCACGACCCGGAATGGCAAGTGGCGCCCGAAGAGACGAGCGACCCCCTCAAAGTCGCCTGACCGCGGTATCGACCAAGGGGAGTAGAATCAAACCCCGTCGAGTTGGGGCTTGGGGCGCCGATAGGGACGGCGTCTCGCCGCGAATGTCCGTGCGACGGAAGCTTCGAGGCGCTTCGACAACGAGCGGGCGGGCTATGCCACCCGCTCGTTGTCGGCGCCGCATCTTACGGACAAGTCGCTCCGGACCAGGTCGCGCAGTCGATGGCGAGGCCGTCGACGTCGTTGACCATCTCGCAGAAATGGCAGAGCGTTTCGTTGGCGACACAGTCTCGCAACGCCACACCACTCAATCCGTTGCAATCGCCGCCGCCGAACTCGTCGTTGGGGGTTTGACCGCAGAACTGATTCATCGTGTCTCCGAGTTGCTGGATCGCTTTCGAGATCTTGCCCTTCGTATCGGCTTCGACAGATAGGCCACCGGGCTGCAGGCCGTCGGTCACGCACTCCTCGATGTCGCCGCCATCGTCGGCTCCGAGCGGGAACGGGTCCTTGCCGACTTTGAGCGCCTTCTTCTTGCACTTGATGAAGATCTTGCTCGCTGAGCGGAAGATCTTGTTGATGCGTTTGGTGGTGGTGCGCTGGCAGAAGCACTCGGCCGGGTGGGTGTCGCAGAGGTACATGCCGCTGTCGAGTGGGTTGCCGTAGATCGAGTGAACCACGCTCCGCTCGGCATCGACCGGCGCGTCGGTTGCAGTCGGGCTTCCAACATAAGCGAAGTCCGGGGTCGTGCTGCAGAACTTGCCTTCGTCACCGATCAGCTTCATCTGCTTCTTCAATACCTTGCTTTTCGGGTCGCTCTGGATGCAGTTCTCCGCCTCGCCGGCACCGGAGATCTTACCTTTGACGAAGTCCTTGATGCAGCTGCTGTTGATCTTGCCTTGGGCCGCCTGGATCTTGATGGCGTCCTTGTTGATCTTGTTGATGCACTTCTCCTGATCCTTGGACTGCACCTGCGCGAGTGCAGATCCGGATGCGATGATTGCGGCAGCAGCCGCGATGGATGCGATTTTCCTCATGGTGTCCTCCGTTATTATCTGCGGGAGCATACCGCGGGTTGGTTTTGGTCGAAAGCATTTTCTTCTCGGTGGGAAAGCCAGCCAGCTTATCGAGCGGTCAGTACTCCTGGGGGGCAGCACACGGCCCAGTTGGTCGACCGTGCCGCTCCAACTCGTTAGCCTGCACCATGGCCTCGCAAGAGATCTTCTACGCAAGCGCGACCGAGCTTGCTGCCCGA
>JANQHZ010000796.1 GCA_028282445.1 Candidatus Binatia bacterium
TTGCTTGCGAGGCGGTACGGCACAAAGCAACTCGTAGTCCTCGCCTCCGGAGAGAGCAAGGGCAGCACCTGCACGACGCACCGCCCGCGATAGCGGTAACGCTGCGACGTCGACCTCGGCCCCGACCGCGCTCGCGCGGCACAACCGACCGAGATCCTCCGACAGGCCGTCGCTGAGGTCGATCATTGCCGAGACGATTCCGCGCTCGGCGAGCAGCCGACCCGCTGCACCGCGCGAAATCGGCCGACGGAAACGGCCTACAGCCGCCCCCCTCGCCTCGGGATTCTCCTGTAGGAGACGCAGACCGAGGGCGGCGTCGCCGAGAGTTCCGGTCACATAGATCGCATCTCCCGATCGCGCGCCCGACCGCAACACCGGTCGACGCGGTGCTTCACCGAGCAGCGAGATTGACACCTCCAACATCGGCGCCCGCGAGAGGTTGCCGCCCACCACCGCCGCCCCGTCCAGGCGGGCCATCTCTGCGATCCCGCGTTGGATCGCGGCCAGATCGCCGACCGGGAAGTCGGCCGGCGCAGCCAACCCTACCAGAGCGAAGCGGGGACGCCCGCCCATCGCCGCGATGTCGCTCGCGTTGACCAGGTACGACTTTCGACCGAGCTGACGCGGCGTCAACCAGCGACGCTCGAAATGCGTACCCTCGATTTGAGCGTCCGTCGTCCAAAAACAATCACCGGCCCCTAGCCGGATCACCGCGCAATCGTCCCCCGGACCGACAGCAACGCCCGGGGAGTCTACTGCTGCCTGCACGATTCTCTTGAGGACCGCGATCTCGCCTACGTCGGCGAGGGTGGGTCCGCGGGGCGCGGCCTTCTTCTTCAAAGGACTGCTCGGAGCCATACCGCCAACGGGGCTCGCAGAGTCAGCGAGTGCGAACCTTGCGCGGCAGCTATCAGGGCGATGCCTCCGGCCTGATCGGCGCGTACGAGGCCGCCGAGGTTGCAGACGCGGCAGCGCCGACCTCGCGAATGCGACTACCGTCGAACTTGAGGACGAACAGCTCCCGATCGACTCCGCCGTCGCTGAAGACCAGAGCGCCAGCAGCTCCATCGTATCGCCCCATCGACCGGATCGCGTCCGCCAACCCCATACGCGACACCGTTTGCTGCGTGGATAGAGCCCGATCGAGCACCGAAGCCGCATCGTAAGCCTGTGCCGCGAGCACCCCCGGCATATTTCCGTTGACGGTTCGAAACGCATTCAGGAAGCGCTGCGTAGCGGGCCGCTGACTGCCGACGAAAAATCCGTCGACAAACACCGCACCGTTGAGCGAGTCGGCAAGCGCACCAAGCTGCCCCGGGTCGTGCCAACCGTTGCTGCCGAGCAAGAACACGCCCGGACGCGCTGCCCTCAAGGACTGGGAAAGGACACCGGCCGTAGCCGCGAAGTCGGGGATGAAAACCGCCTGCAGCCCGTCGGAGTCGACCCAGCGCTGCAGCGTCAAAACCTCGACTGAAAACTCCGTTGCGCCCGGCTCGTAGGCGAGCGATCCCACCACGCGACCTGCGCGGCGGGCGACTTCGTCGTGAAAAGCCTCCGCAAGCGCCGATCCGTACGGGTCGCGCGGATAGAGAACGCCGAACTTTCGTATCCCCGCGGAGCGGGTCGCGAAATCCACCAACTGCCGGGCCTGCATCGCATAGGTCATCGCCGTCTGCATGACGAAGCGGCCGCTCATGGTGTTGTTCTGCGCCAGCGAGAACAACGGGACTCCCGCGCGCTCGGCGCGCGGGCTCACCGCTGGGGCCACCTGCGATCGCAGCGGGCCGAGGATCGCTACCACCGACTCGTCGGCCAGCAACTCGTCGAGAGCCGCACGCGCGATATGCGCCTCGCCTTCGGTATCGCGAACCACCAATCGACTCTCCGATTCCTCGATCGCTAGTTTGATGCCGGACAGTGAGCTCTGGCCGTAGGCTTCGTACTTCCCCGACAGTGGGAGCAGAACACCGATCTTCGCGGCCGAAACGCTCATCCCGCGCGCGGCGCCGGCGGCGGGCGGGGTCGCCGCCGATTGCGCCTGTGCGACCCTCGGCGTGGCCGCCGGCGCTGCGCCTGAGCCGCGCGCCGCATCGATCAGCACACGGGTCTCGTCACGAGTCACCACGGCGCGGGCGCGAGTCGCGGTGTCGCGATCCATCTGCGCAGCCGCTTCCGAAATCCGACGGCGAAGCAAAGCGCCTCGAGAGCGATCAGCATCCTCCAGCGCGCGTTCCCAGAACAGAACGGCGCTGACCGTATTGCCGCGCGCGTTCTCGGCATCGCCACGCAGCTCGTACACCTGCCTCCACTCGTCGTCCGGGTAGCGCGCCTCGAGCTCGTCGAGGGCGGCAATGCACTTGTCGTAGTTTCCGAGGCGGTATTCGGCGCGCGCCATCTTGAAATACGCACGCGGCACGAGCTCGGGAACTTCGTTCGAATCGATGAAAATTCGATAGCCGTGCACGGCGCGGTCGTAGTGTCCGAGCTTGAAGGAGTCCTCGGCCTGGCGAAACGGCAGCGGTGCACGATGCAGGGGCAGCTTGGAGGAGCACCCTGCGATCAGCGCCAACGAAATCACCGCCGCGAGCGCACGCAAACCCGCCTGGCGATGAAGCCTCTTCCTCTCTCTCACTGCTTGCAAGATCACTCTCTCCGTCGTTAACCCGTGCGCAGATTGCGGGTGCACGCCCGAATATCCCAGTCGCCGCACCGGCGTACAACCGGGCACATGGATCAGTCGAACATCTCCTTGACCTTGTCGAGGAATCCCTTCGACTGGGGATGGACGTCTTCACCGGAGAGACTAGCGAATTCTTCGAGCAGTTGCGTCTGCTTTTTCGTCAGCTTGCGGGGAATCTCGACGGCTACACGCGCCAGCATATCGCCGGTTCCATAGCCGCGCAGATCGGGCGCGCCTTTGCCTTTGAGTCGAAAGATCTTGCCCGACTGGGTCCCGGACGGGATTTTCATCTTGACCACACCGTGCGGGGTCGGCACCTCGATCTCGGTGCCGAGCGCGGCTTGCGTCATGCCGATGGGAACGTCGCAGACCACGTCCAGGCCCTCTCGGCGATAGATCGGGTGTTCCCGAACATAGATCACGACATAGAGATCGCCGGCCGGCCCGTTGTGGCGTCCGACCTCCCCTTCGCCGCGCAACTTGAGACGCGAGCCGTGGTCGACGCCGGCCGGAATCTTCACACTCAGGGACTGGCGCTTGTGCACCGCCCCGGCGCCGCCACAGTCCGGACAGGGGTCCCGGATGACCGTCCCGGCTCCCTGGCATTCGCCACAGGTTTTGGCGACGCTGAACAGTCCCTGCTGGTAGCGAACCTGGCCGGCACCGGCACAGGCGAGACAGGTCTCGCGCGACGCGCCGTCGCGTGTCCCCTCCCCACCGCACGTTTCACAGCCGGCCAACCGTGGAATGCGGACGGTCTTCTCGACTCCAAAGATGGCCTCTTCGAACTCGATCTCGAGGTCGTAGCGAAGATCGTCGCCACGGCTCGGCCCGCGGCGCCCGCGACGTCCACCGAAGAAATCGCCGAAGATGTCGCCGAACACATCTTCGAAACCAGCCGCGTTGAAATCGAACCCGCCACCTTGCTCGAAAGCTGCGTGTCCGAAGCGGTCGTATTGCGCGCGCTTCTCCTCGTCGGAGAGAACCTGGTAGGCCTCCGACGCCTCCTTAAAGCGTTCTTCTGCTTCGGCGTCCCCCTGATTGCGGTCCGGATGGTACTTGAGCGCGACCTTGCGGTACGCCTTCTTGATCTCGTCGCCGCCGGCGCCGCGCTGTAAACCCAATACCTCGTAGTAGTCTCGTTTGGTCGCCACGATTTCTCCGTCGCGGCCGCTTGCGACGCGCGCCCCAGAGTCGAGGCGCGGTTGGAACGGCCGAACGCGCAAAAGCCCCCGTCGCCAAAACGGCGACGAGGGCCTTGCGCGAGCCTATAGATGTCCGCGTTCTGTCCTAGTCCTTCACTTCCTCGAAGTCCGCATCGACGACATCGTCGTCCTGCTTGGCCGATCCGCCGCCGGCGGCGCCGGCGCCATCCGGGCCCGGACCCGTCGCCCCCGCCGAGTCCGCGGTTTTGGCATACATCTTCTCGGCCAGCTTGTGCTGAACCTGGGTGAGCTTCTCGAACGCGGCCTTGAGAACCTCGGCATCGTCCGATTCCAGATTCTTCTTGGCATCCTCGAGGGCGGCTTCGATCGCAGACTTGTCTTCGGCCGGGAGGTCGTCGCCGTGCTCGCCGAGGTGCTTCTCGGTTTGGTGAACCAGCTGGTCGAGCTGGTTGCGCGCATCGACCGCCTCGCGGCGCTTGCGGTCCTCGTCGGCGTGATCCTCCGCGTCTTTCACCATCTGCTGGATTTCGTCCTCGCTGAGGCCGCTCGAAGCGGTGATCCGAATCGACTGCTCCTTGCCGGTACCCTTGTCCTTGGCGCTGACGTGGACGATGCCGTTGGCGTCGATGTCGAAGGTAACCTCAATCTGCGGCACGCCGCGCGGCGCCGGCGGAATGCCTTCGAGATTGAACTGGCCGAGCAGTTTGTTGCCACTCGCCATCTCGCGCTCGCCCTGGAAGACGCTGATCGTCACCGCGGTCTGGTTGTCCGCGGCGGTCGAGAAGATCTGGCTCTTCTTGCTCGGGATGGTGGTATTCTTATCGATCAGCTTGGTGAAGACTCCGCCCTGGGTTTCGATGCCCAGCGACAGCGGAGTCACGTCGAGCAGCAACACATCCTTGACGTCGCCCTTTAGAACTCCGCCCTGGATCGCCGCCCCGATGGCAACCACTTCGTCCGGGTTGACGCCCTTTCCGGGCTCCTTGCCGAAGATCTTCTCGACGCGCTCCTGGACCGCAGGCATACGAGTCATTCCGCCGACCAGAATCACTTCGTCGATGTCGCTCGCCGACAAGCCGGCATCCTTCAATGCCGCGCGGCACGGTCCTTCGAGACGATCGAGCAGCGACGCGCAGAGCGATTCCAGCTTGGCGCGCGAAAGCTTCATGGTCAGGTGCTTGGGTCCGCTCTGATCGGCGGTGATGAACGGCAGGTTGACATCCGTCTCGGACACCGTCGACAGCTCACACTTGGCCTTTTCCGCAGCTTCCTTCAGGCGCTGTAGCGCCATGCGATCGCCGCGCAGATCGATTCCCTGGTCCTTCTTGAACTCGTCGGCCAGGTAGTCGATCACCATCTGGTCGAAGTCTTCACCGCCGAGGTAGGTGTCGCCGTTGGTCGACTTCACTTCGAAAACGCCGTCGCCGAGCTCGAGGATCGAGACATCGAAGGTCCCGCCACC
>JANQHZ010000867.1 GCA_028282445.1 Candidatus Binatia bacterium
ACGCACCCTCGCCTGGCTGGTCCACGCCTACACCGCCGCTGGTGCGGCGTTCGGCTTGCTCGCGATGGCGGCGGCGGTAGCCGGCGACATTCGAAGTGCGTTCCTATGGCTGTGGGCGGCGATGTTCGTCGACTGTAGCGATGGTACGCTGGCGCGGCGATTCCGAGTCAAAGAAGTCGTGCCCGAGTTCGACGGGGCCCGCCTCGACGACATCGTCGATTACCTCACCTACACATTCGTCCCGATCGCTATGGCGTATGTCGGCGGCCGCCTCCCGGAGGGCGCGATCGGACTTTGCGTCGGATGCCTTCCGTTGCTCGCCAGCGCCTACGGATTCTGCCGGGTCGACGCCAAGACGGACGACCACATGTTCACCGGCTTCCCGTCGTACTGGAACATCGTCGTCCTCTACTTCTACCTGCTGGAAACCGACCCAGCGCTGAACGCGGCCGTCCTGGCCATGTTGGCGGCGATGGTGTTCGTGCCGATTCGCTACGCCTACCCGAGCCGCAACCCGACCGGCGGCCTGGTAACCTTCACCATCGGGCCCGTGTGGGCGCTGCTGATCCTGTACCTGATGCTGGAGTTGCCGGACACCCGACCACGACTGGCGCAGGCCAGCTTGTACTTTCCGATTTGGTACTTCGGTTTGTCGGCCTATCTGACCGCGACGCGCAATCGGCCCAACCAAGACCGGCCAAGCTCAGAGTGATCGACGCCGCCGGCTAGAATCGCGGCAACGCTTCGACCGGCTGGGCTCACGCCGCATCGAAGTACTGCAAGGCCTCGGGCATCCACTCCTGCAGCTGCGCGATTCGGGTCGTCGAGCTGGGGTGGGTGGCGAGGAAGTCGGGCGGGCCGGCGCCGCCGCTGAGTGCGCTCATTCTTTCCCACAACCCCACCGACACGCGCGGGTCGTAGCCGGCTTTGGCCATCAGGATGAGACCGATATGGTCGGCTTCGGACTCCATCTGGCGGCTGAATGGCAGCATGACACCGACCTGGCTACCGAGACCGTAGGCCTGCATCACCGCCTGTTGGACTCCCGCACTCTGACCGCTCGCGGCCACCGAGAGCGCAACTCCGATCGCCTCGAGCGCCATCCCCTGGCTCATCCGCTCGGCGCCGTGACGGGCGAGAGCATGGGCGACCTCGTGGCCCATGACCGTCGCGAGCCCAGCCTCGTCCTGCGCAACCGGATAGAGTCCGGTGTAGACCGCCAGTTTGCCGCCGGGCAGCGCAAACGCGTTGACTGTCTCGGCATCGTCGATCAGCGCAAACTCCCAGTCGAAGCTCGGTTTGTCGGCCACGTCGGCGATGGCGCGCCCGACCCGTTGCAGCTGCCGCGTCGCTTGCGGATCGGTCAGCACCCTCTCCTCTTCGAGCACCTGCTGAAAGGCCGACAGCCCGAGGGAGATATCCTGGCGTTCGTCCAGCACCATGAACCGGGTGCGATCGGTGTACGGCACCGTGCTGCAGCCGAGAAGCAACACCAGCGCGAGGAGGAAACTTCCGGGGAAGTGCCGTCGCATAGATCAACTCTACCCCGATTCAGCGACCAGTTCACGTCTGTCGAAGCACCGGTTGTAGGTCACTTGGATCTCCGTAAGCCGAAAAAACCCGTCCCCCTGCGAGGGGGACCCCAGGGGGTGATCAGACGACGAGTGGAACGAGCACCAATAGTTGTCGGCCACGCCACCTTTCATCATCCCCCGAAAGCTCCCCGCGAGGGTGGCGGTCGGTTGCAACCGGCGACGGCGGATTGAGCCGACCATCCCGGTTCAGTACAGTGATCGTTCATGATCTCGGTTTCCGGTGTCACCAAGCGATTCGGCTCGTTCACCGCCGTCAGTGACATCTCGTTCGAGGTCGCGTCGGGCGAGATCGTCGGCTTGCTCGGACCGAACGGCGCGGGCAAGAGCACGACCATGCGCATCCTGGCGGGAGTGTTCCCGCCCTCGGCAGGATCGGCGCACATCGCCGGCTTCGACGTCGTGAAGGAGCCGCTGCGGGCGCGCGCCGCCGTCGGCTACTTTCCCGAGAGAGTCGCTGCCTATCTGGACATGTCGGTCGAGTCCTACCTGCGCTATGTCGGGCGAATGAAGGGGGTGGCGCGCCCCGAGTTGGCCGAAGCGGCGCGCAACGCGATGACCGCGTGCGGCCTCGAACCGGTCGCGAAGCGCATCATCGGTAGCCTCTCGAAGGGATTCCGCCAGCGTGTCGGGATCGCCCAGGCCCTGACCGGCGAGCCCAAGGTCTTGATCCTCGACGAACCAACGGCAGGACTGGATCCCGAGCAGGTCGCCGAGATGCGCGAGCTGATCCGAAGTCTCAAGCAGGACCGAACGGTCGTGCTTTCGACACACATCCTGCCCGAGGTCGAGAACACCTGCGACCGCGTAATCATCATTCACCGGGGACGCATCGTTGCGGTCGACACCCCGGCCAACCTGAACCGCACCATCCAAGCCGCCGGGCGGGTCGTCATCGAGGTCAACGCCGCCGTCTCGGAAGTCGCCGAAAAGCTCGGAGAAATCTCCGGAGTGGTTTCGGTCAGCCCCCATCCGCGTGCGGTCGACGGCGCCGCTTCGTTCACCGTGCTGACCGAACGCGACCGTGACGTTCGCGAAGAGATCGCCCGCGCAGTGACCGACAGTGGATGGGGCCTGCGAGAGCTTCGCTCTGTGGCGTATTCGCTCGAAGAGATCTTCTTGACGCTGGTCAACGAGGACGGAGAGATCCAAAGGAACGACGATGCGGGCGTGGACGATCTGTAGACGCGAGCTGCAGGCCACCTTCAGCTCGGTGGTCGCCTACATCCTGCTCGCGGTTTTTCTTCTGTTGGCGGGGTACTTCTTCTACAGCGACCTGGTTTTCATCCTTTTGGTATCGTCGTTCACTCCGGTCGCCGGTCTCTGGCAATGGGTATTCCTCGACATGCGCCTGGTGACCTTGCTCATCCTGCCCCTGGTGACGATGCGACTCTTCGCCGAGGAAAAAAAACTCGGCACCATGGAGCTGATGTGGACGTACCCGGTGCGCGACCTCGAGATCGTCGCCGGAAAGTTCGCGGCGGCGGTCATCTTCTTTCTCATCATGCTGGTCCCGACCGCGATTCCCTGCGCGCTCCTCTATTCGTTTCAGCCCTTCGACCTGCAACCACTGTTGGCGGCTTATCTCGGCTTGATCCTGCTGGGAATCGGCTTCATCAGCTGCGGCCTCTTCGTATCCTCGACCACCGAAAACCAAGTCGTGAGCGCCATGGTCACGTACGGGATCCTCGTCTTCTTCTGGTTCCTGACCTGGAATGAGGAGGCTGCCAATCAGGCCGCTCTGCGCGTCCTGCTTGGCATGTCGCTCTTCGACCGATTCTACAACTTCACGCGTGGGGTCATCGACACCCGCGACGTGGTCTTCTTCACCCTGTTCATCTCCTTCTTCCTGTTCTTGACCTGGCAGTCGCTGGCGTCGCGCAAGTGGCGGGGAGTTCCTTGATGGACGCCCGCTTTCAGAACCTGCGTGGGGCCACGCAGGCCGGGGTTCAAATCGTCCTCGTCCTCGTGCTGTTCGCGACCGTGCAGTTTCTCGCCGGTCGTCACAACGTACGATTCGACCTGACGCCGACCAAGCGGCTCTCGCTGTCGCCCTACGCTCGACAGGCGGTCGAAGAGTTCGCCGGCAGCGGAACGATCTACGCCTTCTACGACAGTCAGCAGGTGGCCGACCGCCGTCGCATGCTCGACCTGCTGGACCAGATCCACGGCTATGCGCCCGCCATCGAGTACGAGCTGGTCGACCTCGACCGCAAACCGGGCTTGGCAAAAAAGTACGAGGTGACGAGTTACGGCGGCGGCGTGCTCGAGCTCACCGACGGCACCCGCATACCGCTGCGGTCGATCACGGAGGAAGCGATCACCTCGACGCTGCTGCGCCTGAGCCGCGAGGAGCTCGGCAAGATCTGCTTCGTCACCGGCCACGGCGAGTCCGATCCGCGCGACGCCGATGAGCGCAGCGGCCTGTCCAAGTTGGCTCAGGCCATTCAACGCGAGGGCTTTGC
>JANQHZ010000939.1 GCA_028282445.1 Candidatus Binatia bacterium
GCGTTGCCCGGCTTCGGCGACGAAGGTCGCATCGTAGAACCGTCCGGGCGAGAGGGGACCTGGTCCGTCCTCGCCACTTGGAGTGTTGAAGACGGAAACCTGGGCGATCCCCGGTTTGCTTGCGAGCGCGGCGGCGAGCTCGGATGGGTCGCCGTCCTCGGCGATCGCTTCGAGCCCATCGCCTCGATCGGGCGTATCCGGCTCGAACAGGGGCGCTTCGCCGTCGTGGACCACTGCCACCCCCGGAGCGAGTACAGCAGTGATGCCGGTTCGGTTACCCAGGTTCCGTGCCAACGTCGCGACGTCGCCGTCCTCGGCGATCGCTTCGAGCCCCTCGCCGCGGTCTGGAACTCCGACCTCGAACAGTGGTGCCGGATCGGTGTGCACGACGAATACCCCGGGTGATAGCGGGACCGGTTGAAACCCGCCATCGCCGGTGGCGAGCGTTGCTTCGTTGGATACGTTCTCGATCAGCAAGACGAATCCGGTGTCCGATGTCGACGTGAGGGTGGCGCGCAGTACCTCCTCGACTAGGGGCAGAGCGTCGCCGGCGAGGCGAACATTGGGATTCGGGTCCGCGGGCCCGCTGTCGGGACCGGGCTGGCGTTGCACCTGGTTGGGGCCAAGTCCGGGCTCTTCGTTGATCTCGGTGCCGCTGTCCCAGATGTCGACCTGGTCGGTGATGTCGCCGGTGACGGGGTTACCGTCTTCGTCGAAGAGCGCAATACCCTCCTCGTCGGGGGCGTAGAAGTAGTCGTTCGACGGGACGAACATCGTCGCGAACGAGAGTCGGTCGCCGACCGCAGCGTCGAAGGCGACCGAGTAGGCGCCACCGGGGCCGATCGGCCCCGGTCCGTCAGATCCCGTTGGGACGGTGAAGGCGTCACTCTGGGTGAAGTCGTACGCCTGTGAGATATTCTCGATGACGAGTCGAAATGTCGAGGTCGCGTTTCCCCCATCGTCGTCGTCGCCGCATCCGACAGCGAAGCTCGCCGTGGCCAGGGTGAGCAGGATTGCCCGGCGAATCGTTACTTTCAGTTGCATCAGAATCCCTCCGTTTCCATCCCGACGGTGTTGCCGGTGGTGCTGGTTTCGAGAGGGGATTCGTTGCGCGCGCCCGAAAGTTACACTTGCGATGTGGCGACGGGATAGATTCCCGCCGATCGCCGCAAGAAGCGCGCTCTGTGGCGGGCTACGACTGCCTGTCGCCGAGAACGCGAGCGCCGACGGTGGCGGCGATCGCGGATCCGAGGGCTACGGGTACCCAGTGCCAAGCGACGAGGTGCAGAGGTTCGTCGGCTGGGCACAGGAGCCGCATCAAGGCGAAGGCGAAGACGAATCCGCAAGCGCCTGCAATGGCGCCGGCTCGTCGAGGCGACAACGCGAAGCCACGGTAGATCGCAACCAGCAGCCAAGCGGTCGGTAGCAGCGCCAAGAGGGCAGTGCTCGTGGCGCAAGGGAGTCCCGTATCGACAAAAGTGTTGATGGCCTGGTCGGTATAGGGGCTGCGAGTGAAAACGAAGAGCGCGGCGATGGCAGCCGCAGCCATTCCGAGTCGGCCGAGGTTCCAGCGTTCCTCGCCGGGGATCGCGGCGGCGACGGCGGCACGTGCGAGCAGCAGCACCGCCGCGCTCAGGAGCAGCATCTCCGCGAAATAGATGGGCGATGCGAGCTGTGCAGCCAGGTCGGGACGGACACCGCCGGAGAGGACGACGGCGGCGAATCCGACCTGTACGGCCAACCAGCTCGCGAGGCGAACGGTCGGCGACCACAGCCGACGCACCGGCGTGTTTTCGCTTGCCAGTTGGTCGAGAAGATTCGTCGTGTCGCGTTGGGTAGACATCTAGTCGTTTCGGAGTCGTTCTAGAGCATGCTCACTTTGAAAGCATCGCCTTGAGAGATCGGTAGGCGCGATGTGCGCGCACTCGTAAATTGCCCTGGCTGGTGCCCTCGATCGCGGCCGCTTCCTCGACCGACCGACCCTCGATCTTGAGGTGTTCGAATGCCCGGCGCTGCGAATCGGGCAGCGCTTCGAGAGCTTCGGACAGCAAGTTTGGGGATCCCTCGGCATCGGCTGCCTGTTCCGGCTGCTCCTCGAGGAGAATCTCCCAGGACTGGCGGGAAAGCGTTCGCCGGAGGTAGTCGGTCTTGGTGTTGCGAGCGATTGCGAATAGCCACGGCTCGAAGGGGCGGCTGGGGTCGTATGTGTGGCGTCCCCGGTGGATCGACAGCAGCGTATCTTGGACCAGGTCTTCGACGTCGTCGTCGGCCCGGACGTGTTTCGAGAAGTAGCGCCTCAGTACTCCCGCGAGATTTTCCAGGAGATCGCGGTAGGCGTCGCCGTCGCCGCCTTGGGCGCGCGCCATCTGGGCGGCCCGCCATGCGCCAGGGTCGGAGAACGGTGCGGAGGTTTGAGGGGTGCTTGCTTGCATGGACCGTTGCGATCGGGCGCCCGCCCCTCATGAGCGGACGCCCGATAGTAGACGCAAACGGTCCAGCTAGTGCAAGGAGATCAGGGAGCGGCGAACGGGCCGCCGGTGAATCCCATGTCGTTTCGGCTGCCGTCGAGGTCATTATAAGCCGGGTCCGGATTGCCGGCGTCTCTGGCCCTGCTGCGCCCCTGACGCAGCACGAAGTCGTCGGGGAGGGTGGCGTCTTCGAAGTCGCGCCTCAGCCTGCGCGGAAACTTGGGCGCACCGTCGAGGTTCCCGATCAGTTGTGGCGGGTCGATGTCGCGTTGAGCGCCGCGAATACGCCGATAGTCGGTTCCGTTGACGAGCAGGGCGCCGCGCCGATTCTTGTGGAAGATGTTGTATTGGATCACGGCGTTTCCACCCGAGAAGTCGCAGATCCCGCGGCCACGCCGCTCGCGATCGACCTTGGCGCCGTTGCGTGAGATGACGTTGTTCATGATCACAGCCGCAGACGGGCCGCGAATGATGATGCCGTTGCTGTCGGCGCGCGAGATGGTGTTGTTGATGACGATGGGCGAGGCGTTGACGATCTCGAGATTATGCGGGTCGCCGGAGGTGTGGAAGTTGTAGATGATCAAGTTGTTGTAGAGCTCGGCGCTCGAATTTTCGATGTACACGCCGCTACCGCGCGACGCCGCACCGTTGTTGGCGATGATGTTGCGAAGCAGCGTCGGGCTGGCTCCGATGATGGATACGCCACCGCCGAGCAGCGCGGCGCCGCCTGTGACCATTACCGAGTCGAGCACGCTGTCGGTGCCCTCGCCGTTGGAGAAGGTGACTACGGGACCGGTGCCGGTGCCCTGGATGATCGTGTCGACTCCGGTCCCGACCACGGTGATCGCCTTACCGGCGAAGTCGATGTCCTCGCTGTACGTTCCGGCGGCGATGGAAACGGTGTCGCCGGGGTTGGCGGAGTCGATGGCATCTTGGATCGATTGCCCCGGTGTGACGTCGATGGTGATCGCCGACGCGGAAGCGGCGAACATGCCGATTGCCAGTATCGATATTGTACGAACCTTCCATTTCATTCGAAACATCCTCCCCAAGGGCGCTCGGCGCTCGACCGGCGCGCGCCCGATTAGTCTACACAATCCCAACTACGATGGGATTGACCAAATGTTACACCGCCCCTCTGCCCCCCGGAATAACCCGGCCTTCGCGCCGTGGGTTCCCGGATCTACCCGTCGTTTGCGCTTTGTTGGTGCGGATACGATGGTAGCGGCCGACGGCCAGGAGAACGCGATGCTCACGAAATTTGACGACTACCCGATCCACCAGACGCCGGAGCCGGTGGCCCGTCCGGCCACGGCCGACCGCAATGCGTACGATCGGTACTGGTTCAACGGGTACGCCGAGGATGGCGAGTTCTACTTCGGAGTCGGTCTCGGGCTCTATCCGAATCTGCGCATCATGGACTGCGGATTCAGCATCGTGCGCGACGGCGAGCAGCACGCATTCCACGGCTCGCGGCGGGCACCGTCGGAGCCGACCGAGACGACGGTCGGGCCGTTTCGACTCGAGGTGGTCGAACCGATGCGGTCGATTCGGCTCATCATCGAGCCGAACGAAACCGGTATCGAGTGTGATCTACTGTTTCGCGCTCGAACGGCGTGCATCGAGGAAGGCCGGCAGACCTGGAGTCAGAACGGACGTGTGGCGCTCGACAACACCCGTTTTGCACAGTTCGGTCGCTGGGAGGGCAGCATCCGCTACGACGGCCGCGAGGTCATCGTCGACCCCGCGCGTGTCTTTGGGACCAAGGATCGGTCTTGGGGACTGCGTCCGGTGGGCGATCCCGACCCGGGTGGCGCCCCTGCGACCGAGCTACCGCAGTTCTACTTCCTGTGGGCGCCGATCAATTGGAAAGACCGTTGCACTCATTTCGGTGTCTTCGAGAACGACGACGGGCGGCCATGGCATTGGGACGCCGCGATCGTGCCCGCGTACGAAGATCCCAACCTGATTCCAGGCGTCGAGGAGAACAAGCTCGCCGACATCGTCGAGGTCGGGCACCAACTCTCGTACATCCCGGGCACTCGACGCGCCGGTGGCGCCGAGGTGTACCTGGTCGAGGCGAATGGCGCGCGGCACGACATCAAGCTCGAGCCGCTCATCTGTTTTCGCATGAAGGGCATTGGCTACACCCATCCCGAATGGGGGCATGGGTGCTGGAAGGGGGAGTTGGCGATCGCGGCAGAGTCTTGGAAGTGCGACGACCTGGATCCGATGGCGGTCGAGAACCAGCACATCCAGCAGGTGATGCGAGCGACCTGTAACGGCGAGACCGGAGTTGGTGTGATGGAGCAACTGGCGATCGGACCCCACGCTCGTTACGGGTTCAAGGACTTCCTCGACCCGGCTTAGCCCCTCTCGCCTTCGTGCGCGTTCCCCTCTAGCCTGCCGCCATGGCCGAGGATACCGACAGCCGGGATTCTGTCATCGCCGGATTGGACAAGCTGTTGGGTGTTCGCAGAGTCCGCGCCGACGCCGACGGGGTCGTGCTCGAGTACGACATCGACGAGCGTCACAAGCAGCCATACGGTATCGTTCACGGCGGTATGCACTGCACCGTCGTCGAATCCGCCTGCTCGATCGGCGCTGGGATCTTCGCGATGGCCTACGGCAAAGGGGTGGTGGGTGTCGAGAACCACACCAGCTTCATCCGTGCGGCGCGCTCCGGCACCGTCACCGTGACCGCAGTGCCGATCACGCGTGGACGGCGCACCCAACTGTGGGAGGCGACATCGCGCGACAGCGACGGAAAGGTGTTGTCGACCGGCCGGGTTCGACTCCTCTGCATCGACCGAGAATCGCAGATCGCCGGCGAGAAGTTCGACGCGAAGAAGTAGCTCCTCAGGTCAGGCTAGCTCGCGCGATCAGGCCGGACGCCAGCCACTGCCCGAACATGCGCGAGGTGTCGGCGTCCGGGTCGCTTTCGGCGAGTCGCTCGATCGCACTGCCGAGTGGGGCACCGTCCATCAGGGATTGCAGTGCGTTCGCCTCCGCGCGGTCGAGGTTGCGGCCTTCGACGGCATATCCGTGGCGAAACACCAGCACGCTCTGCGGCCGGTCCTGGAGGTCGATGTCGATTTCCGTTCGCGCCGTTTCTCGAGCGTTCCACAGGTCGTAGATCGGCCACGGCGACCGTACGAGCGCGGTCGACGGCTGGAAGCCCAGCTCTACCCGCTCCCAGTCGTTCATGTCCCAGGCTGCAAAGGCGGCCGGCTCGACCGGTGGCAGGTCGGCGCTGTGTAGGGCGCGCAGCGCCGACGCCTCGAGCCCCGCCAGGTCGGCGAGAAAGGGGAGTTGTTCGGCGAGCCGATCGCTCTCGCAATGTGCGGGAAAGTGGCGGCCGATCTCGTTGAGGTAGCTCGACGTGACCTTGGTGTCCGGCAGGTAACGAGCGACGAGGGCGGCGAACGAGGCATCGCCGCAGATGTTGGCGATCGCAGGGAAGGCGTCGCCGAGCGCTTCCAGGATGCGCGCCGGATAACCGTCGCGATAAACTGCCAGCCGACGGTCGGCATCGGTCCCGCGCGGTAGACGTAAACGGTCGGTGAATCCGTCGGGTCGCGGCATCCTGCCCGCCGCACCGTCGAGGATCTCAGCGGCCAGGCGTTGCTGGATCGAGCGCAGGCTCGGCATTGCTTCGCTCCGTTGCGGACGGCGAATTTGCGGCGGCTTCCCGGCGAGCGCGGTCGACCTCGGCGACCAGTCGATCGAAGGGCGGAATCTCCGCGTCCCACTCGACGAGAGTCGAGACAGGCCCCAGCTTCTGCGACGTATAGCGAAAGAGATCCCACACGTCGTCACTGACCGGGGCGCTGTGGGTGTCGAAGAGATAGCTGCCCATGTCGGTGAAGCCGGCGAGATGGATCTGGCCGACCCGCCGGCGAGGGATCGCATCGACGTAGGCATAGGGGTCGAAGGCGAGGTTGCGCGCCGACACGTAGATGTTGTTGACGTCGAGCAGGATACCGCAATCGCTGCGCTCGGCGACTTCCGACAAGAACGTCCACTCGTCGATGGTCGAGTGGTCGAAGGCGATATAGGTCGACGGGTTTTCGAGCAGGATGCGTCGCTTCAAGCGGTCCTGCACGATGCGGACGCGTTCGCTGACGTGGTCGAGAGCCTCTTCGGTGTAGGGCAGCGGCAGAAGATCGTGCAGCACCGCACCGTCGACCCCGCACCAGCAGAGGTGGTCGGTGATCAGGGCGGGTTGGATGCGTTCGGCAAGCGCCGCCAACCTGTCGAGGTAGTCGCGGTCGAGCTCGTCGGTCGAGCCGATCGACAGGGCGACACCGTGGAGAGCTACCGGGTAGTCGCGCCGTACCGATTCCAGGACGTGAAGCGGCCGGCCGAAGCTATCCATGTAGTTTTCGGTAATGGCCTCGAACCAGTCGAGCTGCGCAGGCGCCGACAGGACGTCGGCGTAATGTTCCGCGCGCAGACCCGCTCCGAAGCCGAGACTCGGCCAGTCGGAAGCGGGCATGCGGGCGGCGTCGGCCATGTTCAGCTCTTCTCTTTCTCGGCGGTGAGGCGGCCGCCTTCGATCTTGAGACAAGTATCCTTGTCGAGGCTGAGCCATCCGAGGCCTTTGCATTTGTTGTTGCCGGCACACGAGTAGGGCGTGCCGTCGGCGTGCTTGCCGCCGCATGCGCCGGTACCGGCGCATTTGTTGACGCCGTAACAGGGGACCTTGTCGCCGCCAGTGGCGCCGTGATCGCCCGCGACTGCGACGCCGGCGCCGCCGACCGATAGAAGACCGGCGACCGCCGATGCCATCAGAGCTTTCTTCGTCTGCATTACACCCTCCTTCAGAGTGTTTGTGGTTGGCGAGGCGTTGGTGGCTCGCTTACTCGACCACGAAGGCCTCGACGTTGATCTCGATTTCCACCTCTTCTCCGATCAACAAACCGCCGGAGTCGAGGGTTTCGTTCCAATTGATTCCGAAATCGCGCCGGTTGACCGATGTCGTCGCGGTAAAACCACCGCGCGTATTGCCCCACGGGTCCTTGCCGGTGCCGAGGTACGCGACATCGAGCACGATCGGCTTCTCGACGCCGTGCATGGTCAGGTTGCCGTGCAGCTTCGCGGTCTTCTTGTCCATGTCGACATCGGTCACCTTGGTGCTCTTGAAGGTGATGGTCGGGTACTTCGCGACGTCGAAAAAGTCTTCGGCGCGCAGGTGCTTATCCCGCTTCTCGTTGTTGGTGTTGATGCTGGTGGCCTGGATCGTTCCTTCGACCGTCGCCGCGGCGAAATTCCCCGGATCGAAATTGACGGTGCCTTCGAATTCATCGAAGCGGCCGGCCATCTTGGTGAAGAGGTGACGCACCTTGAAGGTGACGCCGGTGTGAGCCTTGTCGACTTTGTAGGTTGCCGCTGCCGCCGAGCTCGGCGCGGCGACCAGGGCGGACAAGGCCAGGGCCGTGAATGTGTGACGCATCGTGGAGATCCTCCTTGCTTGATGTCCGAGAGTGGATGCTTGGCCCCAGTCCCAGGGGCGCGCGTACTTCTCCCCACAACCTCCGCTAGGTTTGGAAAGTTCCAGGGGACGCGGTGCCGGCTGTAGCCGACCGCGACCTAATCAATTAGCCCGCAGTATTCGTCAATTCTGAGACGACGCCGACGAAAATCGTCGTCCCGGTAAAGGTTGTGACAGCTCTTCGGGGTTCGACGGCAACGACCCCCAGTCGTATAGTCAGGTCGAGACAGTTGCTGCAATGTCTTCATCGATCCCGCACTTCCGCGGGCGCTTCCCTAAACTCATGAATTATCCATGTTAGGGGCGAAAGACGGCGCGACATCAAGCGCGGCGCGCGGGCGATCGTCCGCGCAGTGGCCCGGGTGTCACTCCCCCGAAGTATGCGGCCCCGGGGGGGCGGCGTCGCGACGAGCGTCGAGCGCTCGTGCGGAAGCCGTGGATTGTCTTCGGCAGGCGCTCTGGGGAGCAGTCGTTTGCGAGGGATCTCGCGGTCGAGCGCGTGGAGCCGCGGCGCTCGGTTTCACCAGCGCCGCGGTCTCAACTTTCCGACCGTCGGGGCCAAAGGCCCCGCGGGTTTGGCTATCGACCGTTGGAGAATGCGACGGGATTGTAGCTGTCGAGTCGCTCGACTTGAGACGCCCGTTCGGCGAGTCGTTCGAGACCGCGGAGCGCCAATGGGCTCGGACGGAAACGACCGTTCTCCCAACGGTTGACCGTTCCTACGGTGACTCCCAATTCGCGAGCCAGCTGCTCTTGGGTCATGCCCAGCCGCTTGCGGAGTTCGAGGACGCTCGGCGTGTCGCGTCGCTGCTGCGCCTCGCTGTTGCCGTTCGCCCAAGGGGCGTTGGTGTGCGCGTGCTCGTTCTTGATCATGATGAGTATCCCTTCGTGTGCCGAATGATGTAGCTCGGAAATTTTGCCGGCTTGGGTGCAGGCGACAGGAGAATATGCATTTGCCGTGCCGACTCGGCTCTCCACACAGCAATGCACATGGGGAGCCCGAAAAAGGGCGCAAGTGACGGCTTGATGATGCACTTGCCGTATTTCGCCCGTAGTTTTTCAACGCATCTGCCATATAAATGACGCAGCCTGCATGCGTTCTGCGAGGTTGGGGGTCGGGGGTTATAACTGGGTTTTAATATTTGGCAGAGTGGCGAAAGCTGTGCTGGCACCCTGTGCGGCAAACTGGTATCGACTGCGGCTTCATGGGTGGACGAACACCGAGTGGGGAGCGACCCGGAAACATCGCGGAGTTGGTGCGCGACGCCATGCAGCTCGAGCGCCGCACGATGGAGCTCTATTGCCGGTTCGAGCTGCTGTTCCAGAAGCCGGAACCGGTCAAGGCGTTTTGGCTGGACATGGCCGAGCACGAATCTCGCCACGTCGGGGCGCTCACTCTCGTCGCCGGCCTTCTCGACTGCGACGAAGCGCGGGAGATGCCGGAGGTACCGATCTCGGCGCGAAGGCACGTCGCTCATCTCGAGGGCCTACTCGACCAGGCCGAGCGCGAGGCGGCCGGTGATCTCTGCCTGACCCGCGCCTTCGAGCTCACGCTCGAGATCGAAAGCTCGGAAGTCGAGGACCTCGTTCTCGACTTGCTCCAGGTCCTGCGCGGCGGCAAGGAACGCGAGCGTGCAGCCCGCAGCCTGATTCACGACTTGAGCGATTTGAGCCTGATGATCGAGCGCTTCGGTGACGACCCGTCGCTGCTCAAGCGGGCCGACCGGGTGGTCGAACGCGAGCTCAGGCGCCACGGCGCCGTAGCGGTACAAAGGGCGCGACGCTCGGCTTAGTTCGATGGGGTCCGGTTTCGTCCGGATCAGGCGATCGACGCCAGCTAGACCGCTTCCGGCCGTGTGGGCGGTGACTCTGTCTCACGGCGCTGTTCTGGGCCGACTCGGAACACTATGGCACAACTTGGGGCCCCACGATCCCATAACTCGCGTATCCGACTTTCCTCCGGCTCACCACGGGCGAGTAGGGGGCGTCAAAATCGAACTTCGCTACCAGCAGAACATGATCGCTCGACGTGAAGCTGTGGGTGAATGCCTGTGAGATCTTTCCGTATGGGGGCACCTCGATCTCTTGCGCTTCGCTCTCCGACAGAACGCGCCCAGCCAGATCGAGAGATAGCAGGCTCAGGGTGCCGCGTTTCGCCTCGTCCTCGTCGTTGATGACGTCGACGCTGATCTCATACTCGACGCCAAGCGCGTAGTCCTCTTTCCAGCTGTCGATATACACGCCGACCGGTGCGAAGGCGTGTCGGGCGTACTCGAACCAGCGCGGCTCCAAGACGAGGTTGGGTACGTCGACGAAGTTGTCGCTGGTCTGGCCTTCCGGCCGCGAGTAGCTGAGATACACGAAGTGAAGAACGCCGGCGTAGTTTCGTCGCGCACGCCAGAACTCAGTCAGTCCCGCCACCAGGTAGGCATACGATTCGCGATAGGTCTCCGGGGAATGTGTGCCGGGCCCCAGCAGAGCCGACCACGCATGCCGGCTGAGCTCGGTCGGCGTCCCGTCCCGGTTGACCCACAGCCACCCATACTCGTTGATGTAGTAGGGGTGTGATGGTGCATCGGCCACCACGGTTGAGTACGGCGGTTTCCCGTCGTGCGAGTCCAGGAACTCCGGGGTGTTCGGGACGTTGGGGAAGGCGATGAAGAAATATGGGTGGTCCTCGATCGGATCATTCGGGCTCTGCGGCAGGTTGTAGCCGCCGTTTTCCCACTGCCGCGTCGGGTCGAGATCCCGGACCCTGGCGATTACCTCGGTCGACTTGCTGCTGGTGGTCTCATTCGAAGCATCCCACATGGCGATCGACGGGTGATTCCAGCTCTCCTGGATCCATTCGCGGAACTCGATCTCCATCTGGTCCACCGACCAGCTCTCGTGATCCCTGGCGAATGCGCTCCACATCATGAACTCGTCGACGATCAGCACGCCCACCTCGTCGGCGATGTCGTACCAGAATTGCGGGAGGCGCCCGATCACCGCCCGGAATGTGTTCCAATGCAACTGCTTTGGCGTCTCCGACAGCAGGGCGCGGACCCAGTCGCGGTCCCACGCGAGCGTATTTCCGTCTTCCACCGAATCGTCAAAGAAGCGGTGCAACGCGATGTTCGAACCGCGCAAGTAGTAAGGCGCGTCGTTCAGGTAGAATAGCCCGTCGTAGTCCGTGCCTCCTCGCCACTCGACCTTGCGCATGCCGAAGCGAGTATCCAGCTCATCCGTTCGCCGAGTGTCCGACTCGAGAACGGATCGGAGAACGTAGAGGTACGGATCTTCAGGGGACCACAGACGCGCGTTCGGAACCGACAGGGTACGGACGATGGTTGTCTCTTCGCCCGGCAGCAGCACGACGGTAAAGTCATCGACAGGGGACGAGGCGTTCTGCGTGGCCGCTTCCAGCACCTGCTGCGAGAGCCGAATCCCGGTTGCTGTCGAAAGATCGTTGACGATGGTCGTTTTCACCAAGACTTGACCGTTCTCGATGTCCGGTTCGGTCTTGGTGCGCACGATCCGTGGTGCCCCGGTGTAAACGATCTCTACGTCGTCATAGATGCCGGGAAGCCAGTACTTTTTTTCCAAGTCCTGCGCAGCAGGGACGAACGCCGGTACACGATCGCGCCAAGCACCGACACGAACTTCGAGATCGTTCGAAGCACCGGGCTGCACGACGCCGGAGACGTCAAAGTATGCAGCAGTGTACGACCCGAGATGCTCTCCGAGCAGCGTGCCGTTGAGCCAAACCTTGATGCCGTATTTGGCTTTGCGGATGACGAGCTGAGCGTTCTCCACTGTCTCCGGGGCGACAAAACTGCGCCGGTACCAAAATGCGGACCGAAGGTCGCTGTCGAGTCCGATCTCCGCGAAGCGAGGGGTCGCGGCGCTCAAGAGCGCCGGAACTGGAACGGTGCGGTCGAACTGCTCCGGCGCCTGGTCGCCCATGTCGCCCTCGCCAACCGCCCAAAGTCCATTGAGCGAGACAACGGATCTGGCTCCGGTCGAGACCAGCGCCGAATGATCGTCGTCATCGCCGCCACATGCGACGTGGAGCACCGCCAACAAGACCAGCGCCACTCTCAGGATGAAGTTTCGCGTGTGATTCACTGCGAACGCCCTTTCTCTCTCATCTGCAAAGTGCCCGAGCCTTCTCGGCGCTGCCTGTTGGGCGATTCTCGATCGTGAGCCCCAATAACACGGCGCACTGATCGCTACGAGATCCGCCAACGGGGCGTCAAAAAAAGCGTTTGGACCGTGTGCCGCAAGGGTTTTCAGCGGCGCCGGCTCAAGATTTATCAATACAGCGGGCTAAGGGGTATCCCCGGACCGCCCCGCCGTGGCCCTATGCCCCTAGCTTTGTCGACGTCGCCGGCTGAGGTTGAAAGCAGCGATCACGGCCAGCGCGGCGAGCGCGGCGATCAGACCGGTAGGGGAGGTCGCCGGCACGGCTGCGGCAGGGGCGCTGGTACAGACTCCGTCCTGCCCGCAGAACTCGCCGGGGCCGTCGCAGGGGGTGTCACAGCAGATCTGGTTGACGCAGTTGCCGCTCGAGCACTCGCTGTCGTCGACGCAGGTCACACCATCGGGGCCCGGCCCCGTACCCATCGCGAAGCACTCGTTGCTGCAAGTGCTGGAGCCCTGGCGAGAGAGAGTACAGCCGCGGCAGGTGGGGACGGCCAGACATGCGATTGGCCCGGACGGCCCCAGCGTAAACGACTGCTCGCATGACGAGGCGTCCATGATCGATCGACAGTCGCTGAGGATGGTCCTCGAAGAATTCGCGCACTCCGGCGTGGGGGTGCAGGTATTCGAGCAACGACCGGTCGTCTCATTCTCGAAACTGCAACCTCGGCACGTGTCGTCCCCGGCATCGTAGAAGCACGCTACTGGGATATCGGCGAAATTGCGCGCGTATGCCATCGCGCAACCCGTCGCATCGCCGTCGAAATTGCGGCAAGCCATTGTCCCGGGACCGCCCGTGAATACCGTCCTGCCGCTGTCTTCGGGACACGGCGGCGGCGCCTGACACTCATTCGTGCAGTTACCGGCGAGAGCATCCTCCGGGGCACATTGGCTACAGGCGCTGTTGTTCGAATCGTACCAGCAGGAAGTGAACTCATCGTTCGCACCCTCGCGGTCGACCCGAACGAAAGCCGCCTCGCAGGCACTTTGCTGACCACTCAGTTCGGAACAACCACGGCCCTCGAAGACCTTCCCTTGATCGAGCTGGCAAACCGGCGGATTGCAGGTGTTGATGCACCCGCGCAAAATCTCATTGTTGCGGGCGCAGCCGCGGCAACTGCCGGAATCGTAGAAACACGACACCAGTTCCACGTCCTCCGAGCCGAAGCGTCGTTGAGCGTAGGCCATGTTGCAGCTGGTTTCGTCACCGTTGTAGATCCCACAACCGCTACTATCAAGGGTCTCCATGAACAGGACATGGGTTTCGTCCTCGCAGGTCTTCCGTGGAGACGGAGCTTCGCACTTATTGGTGCAATCCTCCGGACCAAATCGATTGCGATTGCAACCGCGGCATTCGTCGTTGTCTTCGTCGTACGTGCACGAGACCGGTCCGAAACTTCCGCTCAGCGCATACGAGGATTCACAGCTCGACTGATTGCCGTCGAACTGCCGGCAAGCACTGGTTCCCGGACCGCCCAGGAAAGTGAGGGAGTCGTCGAAACAAGCCGGGGGCTCGATACAATCGTTGAGGCAGAACGGTGGCGAAGAGATTCCCGAAGTTACGGCTCCGACCGCGAGCCCTTCGCCGCCGCCGCATGGCGAGCAGATCACTCCCGAAAAGCATGAAATCGGGTTGCCGTTCTGGTCGATTCTGAACGACGAATCACAGGTGCCTGGGTCGCTCTCAAATTGACCGCAGCCATTCATATCGGGCTCAAAGGACTCGTTGTTCCGCGGTCCGATCGGAACCAATTCCCGATCCGGAGCCTGCTCACAGACCGGCGGCGGGGCGCACATGTTGACGCAAACCCCCTCTGCCTGCGGGTAGGCACCGCAGCCGCGGCACTGAGATCTCGGCTCACCGCTGGTGGTCGCCCAATCATCCGTCGCCATTTCCCAGTAGCAGGAGACGTCCGCGCCGAAACCGTCGCGGGCGAATCCCCCAACACAAGATTCCTCATCCGTGAGTTGCGAGCAGCCGCCGACGCCCGGACCGCCAGCAAAGGTCCGGGACGTGTCGAGGCACGACGGTGGCGGGAGACATTCGTTGGTGCACCTGGGTGACTCGAAATTTCCGCATCGGAGGCATTCGTCTGCCTCCTCGTCGTAAAAGCAGGAGAGCGGTGTGCTAAACCCGTCGTCCGTTCTGATCTCGTACGCTCCGGCACAGCCGGACGGGTCGAGGTCGAACATCCTGCAACCTCCCGGATTAGGGGGAGGCTCCCCGCCACTAGTTGTCGCCGGCGACCGGTAGTTGTCCACGCGGGCGAGAGTACGATCCGGGTCGAGACAGGTTACGGGGTCACAGGCATTGAAACATCGTCCCGAGTCCACGTCGTCGCCGCCACAGGGTCGGCATCCCTCTTCCTGGCTTTCGTACCAGCACGATGTCAGTCGCCCGTCGAACACGGTGAAGGCAGCCTCACAAGCGGCTTCGTCGCCGGAGAGTTGCCCGCATGCGCCGCGGCCGGGACCACATCGGGTCCCACTCGTCGTCGCTCCGACAGCCCGACAGCTCGCGCCGTCGTCATCGGCCACGAAGACGCGGTCCGGGTCCTGCTCGCAGATCAGTTGCGCCGACGTAGCCTGCGCGAACAACCCGCAAAGTAAACCTACCGCCAAGACGGTTGGGAATCGGCGTATCACGGCAGCACCCCTCCACATCGTCCGGGAGAGGTCCTCCCCCGGCGGTTGTCCGGATCTCGGAACACTCGTGGATCCGGCCCTGGAGGTCAAGGACAAATATGGCGGCCGGCAGCAGCGCGGGCCTTGACCGACCCGGCTCACGAGACTGGGTGCGCACCCTGGTCCGGTTAGCTCGACCAGCTGCGTTGGCGGATTGGGGCGGATTCTCGCGCACCGGGGCCTACGGTTGAGCCCGCAGGCCCCGATACGCGATCGTTGAGTCGGCTTGGTCGTTGCTTACGAGCTGAACGCCTTCATGATGAGGCCGAGCTCGTCGCCGATGTTGGCGGGAATCGAGTAGCCTTCGGGGTTGCGGATCTGCTCTAGGTTGGAAGCGACGTCTTCCGCCTTCACAGCGGTGCCCTTGCCGGCGAACCAGCCGGGCGCGACGCCGACGAAGACGCGAGCGAAGCGTCCGCCGCCGATCGAGAAGATCTCGTGGGTGGTCTCGCAGCTCTCCGAGCCGAGGTAGACGACCATTGGGGTGACCGTCTCCGGTGCGACGAACTCGGCCATCGGGCCGAGCAGGTCTTCGGTCATGCGGGTCTTGGCGGTCGGCGCGATGGCGTTGCACTTGATGTTGTACTTGGCGCCCTCGACCGCGAGCACGTGCATCATCCCGACCAGGCCCATTTTGGCGGCGCCGTAGTTGGTCTGGCCGAAGTTGCCGAAGATGCCCGCGCCGGAGGACGTGAAGATGATGCGGCCGTAGCCCTTCTCCTTCATTACCTGGAAAGCGGGCTGGGTGACGTAGAACGCGCCGCGCAGGTGGACGTCGAGGACCAGATCGATTTCCTCGACCGACATCTTCACGAAGGTCTTGTCGCGCAGGATTCCGGCGTTGTTGACGACCACGTCGACCGTCCCGAAGGTGTCGAGCGCGGTTTGGATGATCGCCTTGCCGCCTTCCGGCGTGGCCACCGAGTCGTAGTTCGCGACCGCGGTGCCGCCGGCCGCCTTGATCTCGTCGACGACCTTGTCCGCCATCGATGTGCCGGCGCCGGTGCCGTCGGACTTGCCGCCGAGGTCGTTGACGATCACTTTGGCGCCGCGGCTCGCCATCTCCAGCGCGTAGGTTCGTCCGAGGCCGCCGCCGGCCCCCGTGATGACCGCGACGCGGTCGTCGTAGCGGATGTCGCTCATCGATTACTCCTTTGTCGAAATTGAAGTGAAACGACCTTCAAAGCAGTCCCGGCGTCGCCCGGCAAGCATGCCCCGGAAGATTTACAATCAGGCTTGACTGTTTGTTTGTGTCCTTGTATGGATACCCGCATGGACATGGCAGTAGCTCAGCGGCCGCGGCGAACGCAGGCCGAAAGGCGGGCTCAAACCCAGGGGCGGCTGCTCGACGCGGCGATCGATTGTCTGGTCGACTATGGCTACGGCGGCACGACCACCACGGTGGTGTCGAGCCGGGCTGGTGTGTCGCGCGGCGCCCAGTTGCACCATTACCCGACTCGCGCCGACCTAGTCGCTGCGGCGATCGAGCATCTGTTCGAGCGCATGCGGCGCGATTACCGCGAGGTGTTCCCTCCCGGCGAAGGCGTCGACGTCGGTGCCGCGGTGGATCTGCTGTGGTCGGTGTTCGAGAAAGCCGACTTCGCGGCCGTCCTCGAGCTGTACACGGCGGCTCGTACCGACGACGACCTGCGCGAGCGGCTGGCGCCGGTTGCCGAGGCCCACGAGCGCGACGTGTACCAGCTGGCCTACGACTATTTCCCGGAAATTCGCCGGACTGAGCTCGACAGCGTGCTGCGAACCATCCTCGACGCGATGCAGGGGATGGCGATCTCCCTCTTTGTCAGTGGCGGGCTCGTCGATCGCGACGAGAGACTCGCCGCGTTGCGGTCGTTGGCGCGCGATGCGCTGAGAACTGGAGCAGCCTGAACATGGATCTCGATCTCACCAT